>WREX01000103.1 GCA_009779115.1 Propionibacteriaceae bacterium | reverse complement strand
TGACCCCCAATCCGGGCGGAGTCGGGCCGATGACCCGCGCCATGTTGTTGGCGAATGTTGTCGACGCGGCGGAAAGGTCCGCCGGGTGAGCAACGGCACTGGATCGTGGTGGTCGTCCCTGACGCAGAACCCCGGGGTTCTCGGCAGGATACGTCGGCAATGGACCTGGGTGGTCGTACTGGTATTGGTGCTTGTTGGCCTGATTCTGATCGCCTTCGGTGCCTGGCGATGGGGTGCGGGCGCCATCGGTGTCGGCATGATCGTCTCGGGAGTTTTCCGTACGGTCATGACGTCCCCAGGCATCCTGGTCATCCGCGGGCACAAGTGGATCGACCTGTGTTTCTACTATGGCCTCGGCGTCGCCATCGTGGTTTTCGCCATCATCGTGCCCAATCCGGCGCCGGTGTGATCTGTCGGTAACAGCGGCGGCGTTGCGTACCCATGTCCGCTGGTCTGCGACGGATAGAGAGACGATATAACTCCTCCACCACCACGAACCTCCTGAACTCGTGTCGGATGGTGACACTACACTGTGGACCATGGAATATCGCGTGGCAGATGTGGGGTTGGCTGATTGGGGCCGCCGGGAGATCACTTTGGCTGAACATGAGATGCCCGGTTTGATGGCGATGCGGGAACGGTACGGCCAGTCCCAGCCGCTGCAGGGGGCGCGGATCGCGGGATCGCTGCATATGACTGTGCAGACAGCCGTGTTGATCGAAACCCTGGTTGCTCTGGGGGCGGACGTACGGTGGGCCTCCTGCAATATCTTCTCGACCCAGGATCATGCGGCTGCAGCCGTGGTTGTCGGGCCCCATGGCACTGCGGATGACCCCCAAGGAGTGCCCGTTTTCGCGTGGAAGGGTGAGACCTTGGAGGAGTACTGGTGGTGCACGAGCCAGATCTTCGGCTTTGCGACCTATCCGACCATGATCCTCGACGACGGCGGTGACGCGACCCTGTTCGTTCACAAGGGTGTCGAGTTCTCCCGGACCAGCCTGCCCGAACCGACCGGCGCCGACTCAGACGAGTGGCGAGTCATCCTGGCCCGGCTGGCAACAGTCCTGTCTGACCACTCGATCGACTTCGAAGCCCTCGCGTCCGCCATCGCTGGCGTATCCGAGGAGACCACCACCGGCGTCCACCGTCTCTACGAGATGGAACACCAAGGCACCTTGTTATTCCCGGCGATCAACGTCAACGATTCGGTCACCAAGTCCAAGTTCGACAATAAGTACGGTTGCCGCCACTCGCTCATCGATGGGATCAACCGGGCCACCGACATCCTCATCGGCGGCAAGGTGGCCGTGGTCTGCGGGTACGGCGATGTCGGCAAGGGGTGTGCCGAATCCTTCCGCGGACAAGGAGCGCGGGTGATCGTCACCGAGATCGACCCGATCTGCGCCCTGCAAGCCGCGATGGACGGTTTCGAGGTGCGTACTCTCGACTCGGTGATCGACAAGGCGGACTTTGTCATCACGGCCACGGGGAACACCCACGTGGTCAGCGCGGAGCAGATCTCCCGGATGAAAAACCAGGGCGTGCTCGGCAATATCGGGCACTTCGACGACGAGATCGACATGGCCGGCTTGGCGAAGTGGCCGGGTGCGGCCAAGCAGAGCGTCAAGCCGCAGGTGGACCTGTGGAGCTTCCCCGACGGGCACGGGGTCATCATCTTGTCCGAGGGCCGGCTGCTGAATCTGGGCAATGCCACCGGGCACCCGTCCTTCGTGATGAGTAATTCCTTCACCAACCAGGTCCTCGCCCAGATCGAATTATTCACCACCAAGATGGCCCCGGGGGTGCACGTCTTGCCCAAGATCCTGGACGAAGAAGTGGCCCGTCTCCATCTGGGCGCACTGGGCGTGGACCTGACACAATTGACGCCCGAACAAGCCCATTACATCGGGGTCAGAGTCGATGGGCCGTACAAACCCGACTCCTATCGGTACTGAATCGAGACCCTGGTGTCACATGGTTGAAACATTTCACGTGTGGAATGACCTGTAAAAGATTCCGAGAGGATGAGCATAATGGCACGCTTCACCAAATTTATCGTCGGCGCGGCTGGGATAGCCCTGGCCCTGACTGGTTGCGCAAGTAACACTACGAATTCCCCTTCCCCGAGCACCGATGACACAGTGACAACTGTCAAGGCTGGTTACCTCACCATGTGTTCGGATTCACCCTATCCGCCGTTCGAGTACGAGGACGACACGACGGCCACCGGCTACACAGGCTTCGATGTCGACATCATGTCCGCGATCGCCTCCCAGCTCGGTCTGAAACTTTCCGTCATCGACACCGACTTCTCCGCTCTGCAGTCCGGCTTGGCCCTGGCGTCGGGAAGCTGCGACGTGGGTGGTTCCGCCATCACGATCACTGACGAGCGCAAGGCCAACATCGACTTCTCCGACCCGTACTACGATTCGCTGCAGTCCCTCCTGGTGCCCGTGGGCTCGTCCATCAAGGCCTTGGCCGACACGGCGGGCAAGAAGATCGGCGTCCAGACAGGAACCACCGGGGAAACCTACACCGAGCAAAACGCCCCTTCATCGGCGTCGATCGTGACCTTCCCGTCCGACGGCGAGATGTGGCCCGCCCTGCAGGCTGGTCAGGTTGACGCGTTGTTGCAGGACTATCCGGTCAACAACCAGCACGTCAAGGACAACTCCAGCTACGTCATCGTCGAGAAGTACCAGACTGACGAGCAGTACGGATTCGCAGTCGCCAAGGGCAAGAACCCGGCACTGTTGGCTGCCATCAACTCCGGTTTGGCCGACCTGCGCAGCAGCGGTGACTACCAGACAATCTACGACAAGTACTTCAGCTGATCCTGCGGACGAACCTGGGCAAGGATCGCCATGGCCCTGACTGATATACGGCCGACTGTACGCCGGCGAATCTCGCGTGTCTCCTCGTACGTGATCTTCGCGGCCATCGTGGTGTTCCTGCTGGTGATGACCGACTGGAAGGAGATCGGTAACATCTTCTTCAACTGGGATGTCATGAGGAAGATGTGGAAGGGCGTCCCCCGGGCCGCTCTCAACACCGTCGTCTACACCCTGATCAGTTTCGGGGCCGGGGTGTTGCTGGCCGTTGTCTTCGCGCTGATGAAGATGTCGAAGGGCCCGTTCAAATGGTTCGCCGTCGCCTACATCGAGTTGTTCCGCGGACTGCCGGCCATGCTGACCCTGCTGTTCATGGCCTTCGCCATCCCGCTGGCCCTGCCCTGGAAAATCCCCGGCGGGACTTTGGGCGGCGGGCTGGTCGGCCTGATCCTGGTCACCAGCGCGTACACCGCTGAGATCATCCGGGCGGGGATCGTCGCCGTGCCGAAGGGGCAAACGGAGGCGGCCCGCTCCCTGGGTATGGGCAGTTTGCGGACCACCATCACCGTCATCCTTCCCCAGGCAGTACGGATCGTCATCCCGCCGCTCACCAACGAATTGGTGACCCTGCTGAAAGACACAGCGTTGTTGTTCATCGTCGGTGCGACCAAGGCCACCAAGGAGTTGACCCAGTACGGCAAGGACGGACTGTCGACGTACTTCAACTCCACACCGCTGATCGTGGTAGCAGTGTGCTACTTGGTCATCACGATCCCGCTGACCTATCTGGTGTCCCGGATGGAGAAGAGGATGGCGGTGAAGCAATGAGCCCGGCTAAGACCCATGTCCGTGATACTCCGGTTCCCGGGGCACCACCGATCCAGATCATCGGCTTGCACAAGCACTTCGGTGAACCGGGAGCCCTCAGAGAAATCGAGCGGCACCACGCGAGAATCGAGAAAGCTCGAAGATTGGTGGCTGCCCGGCAGTCCAGCCAGGAATCCGCGACCCCAGATCTGACCGGCCAGGCACCTGAGAATATCGATGAACCGATGGTAGTCAAGCAGGACGAAAGCACTCAGGCGACACCTGGAGACGACGTGACCCGGAAGGTCATGGGCACTCAACCGAACGAACCGGAGACCAAAGACGTTCAGCAGCCTCAGCCGGCAGAGGACCTCCGCGCTCACCACCATTCCGGCTTGCTGCACGTGCTCAAAGGCATCGACCTGACGGTCAACAAGGGTGAGGTGGTGTGTGTCATCGGACCGTCTGGGTCGGGGAAGTCCACGCTGCTCAGGTCGGTCAATCTTCTGGAAATGCCCACCGGCGGTAAGGTCTTGATCGAGGGGATCGACATCCAGGACCCGGACGTCAACGTAGACAAGATCCGTACTCGTATCGGGATGGTCTTCCAGTCCTTCAACCTGTTCCCCCATATGACCGTGTTGCGCAATGTCACCATCGCCCAGGAGAAGGTCCTGCGCCGTACGTCGGCCCAAGCGCGAAAAGTGGCTCTCGACATGCTGGAACGGGTGGGACTGTCGGACAAGGCAACCGCCCACCCGTCGCAACTGTCCGGCGGACAACAACAGCGCGTGGCCATTGCCCGTAGCTTGTCGATGAACCCCGACATGATGCTCTTCGACGAGCCGACCTCCGCCTTGGACCCCGAACTGGTGGGCGAGGTCCTGGAGGTCATGCGAAGCCTCGCCGCCGAAGGCATGACCATGATGGTCGTCACTCACGAAATGGGTTTCGCCCGCGAAGTGGGGACGCGGGTCATCTTCATGGACGATGGTCAAATCGTCGAACAGGGCCGTCCGTCGGACGTCCTCGGCAACCCGCAGCAGCCTCGTACTCAATTGTTCTTGTCTAAGGTCTTGTGAACACCGGGAACCGCTGTCCCACCCTGCGATCCCACTCACGACTGACCTGGAACAGTCGTCGTTCGCGCGCGCGATAGGGTAGAGGCGTGGTCGATAGTGTACGTGAGGCGGAACAAACGCCGGATGTTGTCCAGCCGTGGGGCGAATTGGGACTGAAGGAAGACGAATACCAGCGCATCCGGGAGATCCTGGGGCGCCGGCCGACCTCGTGTGAGTTGGCCATGTATTCGGTCATGTGGAGCGAACACTGCTCGTACAAGTCCTCGAAGCTACATCTGAAGCGCTTCTCGGCCCTGGAACCCATGACTCCGCGGGGACCGCTGCTGGCCGGGATCGGTGAGCAGGCGGGCGTGGTCGATGTCGGCGACGGCTGGGCCGTGACCTTCAAGATCGAGTCCCACAACCACCCGAGCTATGTCGAGCCCTATCAGGGCGCGGCCACCGGGGTCGGCGGGATCGTCCGCGACATCCTGGCGATGGGCGCGCGTCCGGTGGCCGTCATGGATCCCTTGCGCTTCGGTCCGCTCGACGCCCCCGATACGGCCCGGGTCCTGCCTGGCGTGGTCGCCGGGATCGGGGGGTACGGTAACTGTCTCGGGCTGCCCACCCTTGGCGGAGAAGTCGTCTTCGACCAGTCCTACCTGGGAAATCCCCTTGTCAACGCCTTGTGTGTGGGGGTGATGCGCCATGAGGACGTCATGAGCGCCTCGGCCCGGGGGATCGGCAACAAGGTTGTGCTCTACGGCGCCGCCACAGGCGGTGACGGCATCGGCGGGGCCTCCATCCTGGCCTCGGAGACCTTCACCTCAGGCGGGCCGACCAAGCGTCCGAGCGTCCAGGTGGGCGATCCCTTCATGGAGAAGTTGCTGATCGAATGCACACTGGAATTGTTTCAGGCCGGTGTCATCCAGGCGATCCAGGACCTGGGCGCCGCGGGCCTGTCGTGCTGCACGTCCGAACTGGCGTCGGCGGGGTCCGGCGGCATGCACGTCAGCCTCGACGTCGTACCCCTGCGGGACTCGTCGCTGGCTCCTGAAGAGATTCTGATGAGCGAGTCCCAAGAACGCATGATGGCCGTCGTCCGCCCTCAAGACGTGGACCGTTTCATGGAGATCTGTGCCAAGTGGGAGGTGCTGGCCACCGTCGTGGGCGAGGTGATCGACGGAGACCGGCTGCTGATCGACTGGAAGGGGACCCGCGTGGTGGATGTCGATCCGAAGACCGTCGCCCACGACTGCCCCGTCTACGACCGTCCGGTCAGCCGTCCAACCTGGATCGACAAAGTCCGCGCCGACCGGGCCGATCGCCTGACCCGACCGGCCACACCCGCCGAACTGTCCGCGGATCTGGTGGCTGTGATCACTTCCCCCAACTTGGCCGATGTCGGTTGGGTCACGGGCCAGTACGACCACTGGGTGAGGGGCAACTCCGCCCTGTCGCAGCCCGAGGACGCGGGGATGCTGCGGGTGGACGAGGCCACAGGACTGGGAGTGGCACTGTCCACAGACTGCAATGCTCGTTTCACCTATCTGGACCCGTACCTCGGGGCGCAGATCGGCCTGGCCGAGGCGTACCGCAATGTGGCGATCACCGGCGCCGAACCGGTGGCGATCACCGATTGTCTGAATTTCGGCTCCCCGGAGGATCCGGAAATCATGTGGCAGTTCGTCGAGGCCATCAAGGGTCTGGTGGATGGCTGCCAGGCACTGGGAACACCGGTAACAGGCGGCAATGTCTCGTTCTACAACAAGACTGGTGACACCGCCATTCTTCCCACCCCCACGGTTGGCATGCTGGGTGTCATCGACAATGTGGCAGATCGCATTCGCTCGGGGTTCGCCCATGACGGCGACGCCATCTACCTGATCGGCGACACCGCGGACGAACTGGACGGTTCGGCCTGGGCCCAGCTGCGCGGCCACCTGGGCGGCACCCCGCCGACAGTGGATTTCGCCGCTCACCGGCGCTTGGCCGACTTCTTCCAGACAGCATCCAAGACCCGTGTGCTGGCCTCGGCCCATGATCTGTCCGACGGTGGTCTGGGCGTGGCCCTGCTCGAATCCTGCTTCCGCAATGGCCTGGGTGCTGAGGTCGTACTTCCCGGCGATCCCTTCGTGACCCTGTTCTCCGAATCCACAGGCCGCGTCCTGGTCAGCTGCGCTGAGGCCGATGCTCAGGCCGTCGTGGCTCTGGCCGGTCAGTGCCAGTGCCCGATCACTTGGCTGGGCTCAGTACGCGACAGCGGCCACCTGAATCTGACCGGCCTGTTCAGCCTGAACATCCAGGCAGTACGCACGGCCTGGCGTACCACCATCCCCGCCGCCCTGGGCCTGGTCTGAGCCGACTGATCAACGGCCATGTTGTGGCCTGGACAGCCGGTGTCCATTTGCACTCTGACCCCCAGAGTGCTAAGAATGTCATTAGCACTCGCATCATGAGAGTGCTACGTCTGGCAGTGAGAACAGCCTCACGGGTGGAGAGTACCCCTACGACGAAGGAAGACGTCAACAAAGGTGCTGCCATCTGTGATTGTCAACTGATCGTCCGTCGCGGGCACTGTGGGGCGCAAGACTCATCCATCACACGGGGGACCACCCCGTACTACCGGAGAAGACATGGCAAAGCTCATTCAATTTGATATCGAAGCTCGCCGCGGC
>WREX01000102.1 GCA_009779115.1 Propionibacteriaceae bacterium | reverse complement strand
AGTCCGGGCAGACCGGAGACACACCCACGCCCACCCAACAAACACCCAACAATCACCATTCACAACAAACCACTCTTCACCAAACACAGAACCAGACCGGTGCATCCAGGCTTAACCCGAATCGATTACTGGCGTCGCAAGCGACACTGTGCCGGTGCGATGGGCCGGCGGTTACCGTGGGGGCAGACTGTTAGTACGCCATCCGCATGGCTGCCCGTACCTCAGACAATGTCTGGTCTGCGATCTGGTTGGCACGGGCATTGCCTTGCGCCAGGACTGTCTTGAGATACCCGGGGTCCTCCACGAAGCCGGCCCGCCGCTCGCGGTGGGTGCTCAGGCGCTCGTTGAGAGCTTCGGTCACGATCTTCTTCAGTGCTCCGGCTCCCTGGTCGCCGATCTCCGCTGCGATCTGCTGAGGCTTGCGGTCCAGACACAGACCGGCGATTGTCAGCAGGTTCGAGACCTCGGGACGGTTGGCCGGGTCGAACGTGATAGTGCGGTCGGAATCCGTGACTGCCTTCTTGAGCACCTTGGCGGTCTCATCGGCGGTCATCTTCAAGTCAATGACATTGCCCTTGGTTTTCGACATCTTGGTCCCATCGGTCCCCAGGATCATTGGCGCTTCGCTGAGGAGGGCGTCGGCGGCGGGGAAGACCGGTTGTGCGGAATCAGCCCGGCCGTACCTCTCGTCGAAACGGCGGGCGATGACACGGCACATCTCGATGTGGGGAACCTGGTCTTTTCCAACGGGCACCAGGTTGGCCTTGCAGAATAAGATGTCGGCGGCCTGATGGACCGGATAGGTGAGGAGCAGCCCGGACATCGGTCGGCCGTCCGTGGCTTCGAGTTCGGCCTTGACCGTGGGGTTGCGCCGCAGTTCGGCGTCGGTGACCACCGACAGGAACGGAAGCATCAACTGGTTGAGCGCGGGTACGGCGGAATGGGTGAAGATCACGGTCTTCGCCGGGTCGATACCCGCTGCCAAATAGTCGGCGACAAGGGAATAGACTCTGTCCTTGATTGGCCCGACGCCGTCGCGGTCGGTGATCACCTGGTAATCGGCGATGACGATGACGGTCTCGACTCCGAGGTTTTGCAGGCGCACCCGGTTGAGCAAGGAGCCGAAGAAATGACCGATGTGGAGGTCGCCGGTCGGACGGTCTCCGGTGAGCATCCGAAAAGTGGCGGGATTGCGGGCCAGTTCCGCGTCGATCTCGCGGCTCCTGGCCACCGTACGCTCCAGGGACGCAGATTGCTCAACACCCTCAGGTGCGGACTGTTCAACGGTCTCGGGTGTCTCGGTCATGGTCGACCGCCTCTCTGCTCAATTTCCTGCCGGATGGCCTCATAGACGACTCGCGGGGTCTGGCAAATTCCCAGCAGGTTGTCCGGCTTGCCGGCGCCGTGATAGTCGCTGGACCCCGTGGCCACCAATCCTAGGTCATCGGCCAGAGCGTGCAGGGCTTGTCTGGTCTCAGCCGTGTGATCGGGATGGTCGGCTTCCAGGCCGAACAATCCATGTTCGTTGGCCAGTTCGGCGATGGTACGGGGGGTCATCACCGTCTCATGGTCCCTGATCCACGGGTGGGCGAGCACCCCGACCCCGCAAGCCCGGTTGACAGTATCCAAGGCCTCGGCGACATCGGGTGTGTAGCGCGGCACATAGGCGGGACACGACTCCCCCAAGAACTTGTCGAAGGCCTCGTCACGGCTGGCCACGTACCCCTTGGCCACCAGGGCGTCGGCCACATGCGGACGTCCTGTCGAGGATGCCTGGTCCGACCACGCTTCGACATCGCTGATCTCAAGAGGCATTCCCAGTCCGGCGAGCAGGTCCAGCATGCGTGGCATCCGGGTACGGCGAGCCTCGCGAATCCGCTCCAGCAGGGCCAGCAGGTCATCGTCATCGTCACGGCATCCGTACGCCAGCAGATGGACTGGGTGTTCAGTGGAGCCGACCAGAAGGTGGGTGGACATCTCCACACCTCGCAAGACATCAAGTCCGACGTCGCGGCCCAGCGCTTGGGCCTGATCGACTCCATCCATGGTGTCGTGATCGGTCAGAGCGATGGCCTCCAGTCCACTCCTCGCAGCCGCACCGACGAGTTCGGGAACCGTGTCCGTGCCATCGGAGAACCGGGAATGGGTGTGAAGATCAATCATGCATGCTCCTTGGCATGTGTTCACTAGTTGTTGGCCGCCTAGGCTGTCGTGTCACATTGAGCACCCAGTTAGCTTACGCCCTAGGAGCTGTCTGAAATACGCTGTTCCAAGCGAGGACGTGCTGGACGGGTGAAGAGTCGGACCCCGCATCTTGTATACGTACTGGACGTAGGTCGCAAGATGTGGGGTTCGAATGTCGCTCGTCCGGTGCGCCGAAGCCGGGACATGGCATTTCAGCAGGTTTGAGTCCCAAGTGGCCTGTACCCATGGGCTAGGCTGGAATTGGCGACCACTGGAGGAGGACTGATGGCCACACCGCACATCAACGCAGAACTGGGCGACTTCGCTCCCGCCGTACTGATGCCGGGAGATCCGAAGCGGGCTGGGCGGATGGCCGAGCAGATCCTCGATTCAGCGCGGATGGTGACCGATGTGCGCGGGATGACCGGGTTCACTGGGACTTACGCGGGCGCGGGTGACAACCATGGCAAACCGTTGTCAATCATGGGGTCGGGTATGGGGATGCCATCGATGGCCATCTACGCCACGGAATTGTTCCGGTTCTTCGGGGTCGAGAGGATCATCCGCGTGGGCACTGCCGGGGGCATTTCGCCCAAGGTCAGCGTCGGCGATGTGGTCATCGCCACCGGAGCGCACACGACATCATCGATGAACGAAGCACGCATCCCGGGCACGCATTTCTCGGCCGTCGCCGACCTGGTGATGGCGCACGCCGCCCTGGCCGCAGCCGATCCGCAGATGACTGTCTTCGCCGGCACGATCGTGTCCCATGACCACTTCTACTTCCCCATCCCCGGAGAACTCGACGCGATGGTGGCCCATGGAGTCCTCGCCGTCGAGATGGAAGCCGCCAGCCTCTACGGCGTCGCCGCAGAGTTCGGCAAAGCCGCGTTGGCCGTTCTGACGGTTTCGGACCATATGACAAAACCGAGTACAGACATGACCTCCGACGAACGCGAGACCCGGTTCCAGGGCGCACTGAGATTAGCTGTGGCGGCGGCATTCGTCTGACAATCCAGTGGCCCTGCCGGGAGAACGGACTCGCGCCGAGCTACGGGACGACGATGCCTTCGAGGTCACTGCGAATCTGGGACAGACGTGTTTCGGCGATCGTACGGGCGTTTGTCAGGTCGTCGAAGCTGGCATGGGGATCGACGGGGTGGATGACTTCCAGGTAGCACTTCACTTTGGGTTCGGTGCCGGAGGGGCGGATGATCACTCGGTCGTTGAGCGTGGTGAACAGGGCGATGCCATCCGTGGTGGGTAGATCGTCCCAGCCTTGGTTCAGGTCGATCAGGCGGGTCACCGGGGTGTCGGCAAGGGTTTTCACTCCCCTTGATCGCAAGTCCTCCATGATCCCAGGCATCTGACTGATGTCCGGAACTCGTACGGACAACTGGGAGCTGAGGTACAAGCCGTGGCGCCGGGCCAGGTCATCCAGCACCGAGATGAGAGTACGGCCTTGTGCCTTGAGGGTGGACACCATGCGGGCCACCTCGACCGCTGTGGACAAGCCATCCTTGTCGCGCACCAGGTCCGGGCGCACACAATAACCGATGGCTTCCTCGTACGCGAAGGCCAGGCCGGGCACCCGGCCCATCCATTTGAAACCGGTCAGAGTGCGGGCGTACGGCCTGCCGTACTCGGATGCGATGACCTCCATTTGGCGGGAAGAGACCACGGAATTCACGAAGACACCGGCTCCCGGGATGCTGCCGATGTGGTCAGCGAGGACTGCTCCCAGTTCGTCTCCGTGGAGCATCCGCCAGCCATGGCGCGGGTCGGGGACGGCCACGGCGCAGCGATCGGCGTCTGGATCGTTGGCGATGACCAGATCCGCCTCCCGCTCGGCGGCCAGGGACAGGGCCAGGTCGATGGCTCCCGGTTCTTCCGGATTGGGGAAAGTCACAGTCGGAAACCCGGGGTCCGGCAGGCGCTGGGCCTCAACGGGCAGGACATCGGTGAAGCCAGCGGCAGCCAGGGCTGCTAGCGCGGGGGCACTGCCCACACCGTGCATGGCTGTGTGCACGATCCTGATGGGAGCAGCGGCAGAGGGGAAAGTGGGAGAGGAAGAATGGCCAGTTTCTGTTGCTCGGACCTGCCCCGGGAAGGCGGCTGAGCCCGGCTCCACTAATCGCCTGTGTGATGAGTGGCCCACAAGGGGTGAACTGGGCAGCACAGCGACAACGCGGGCCACGTAAGAAGCCTGGATTTCCTCACCGCAATCGGTCCAGCCCTGTGAGCGGGGGATCTGATTCGCAGGTGGGGCGGTCTGAATCAGAGTGGCGATCTCCAGGTCGTGTGGGGGGACTATCTGGACTCCGCGTTCGTTCTCGGGCACCATCCGACCGCCGAGATAGACCTTGTAACCGTTGTCGGCGGCGGGATTGTGGGAGGCGGTCACCATGATGCCGGCATCGGCGTCCATCAGGCGTACGGCGTAGGCGAGGACGGGGGTCGGTACCTGATCCGGCAACAGGTAGGCGTCGCCACCCGCCGCGGTCACCACAGCAGCGGTGTCGAGGGCGTACTGGCGGGAGTTGTGACGGGCATCGTTGCCGATGACGACGCGTACTGGAGGGGACGTTTGGCTGCCCAGGTGAGCCTGGAGATGAGCGGTCACGGCGTGGGCCGCTTGGATGACGACGGCACGGTTCATGCGGTTGGGGCCTGCGGCCATGGCGCCGCGCAGCCCAGCAGTTCCGAATTGCAGACGCTGGGCGAACCGGTCATCCAGGTCGGCACGGGCATCCGGATCGTCCTGGGCTCGTTCCAGCAGGACTGACAACTCAGCTTGCGCCAATTCGTCCACGTCGGCGTCGATCCAGGCCTGAACTCGAAGCCATCGATTGCTTGCATTGCGAGCGACACTGTGGGGGTGCGATGGGTCGGCGGGTGGCGTGAGGGCAGACTGGACGTCTGTTGAGCGACGCCCGACGAGCCAGCGTGCCTCCACAGTGCCGCGGAGCAGCAATGGATCGGTGGATTCGGGTTGAACTTCCGCTGTGTCTGCCATCGGCCACTCAGCCCAATCCGGCGAGGATGGCGGCGGTCGACGAGGTGCCCAGGCGGGTGGCGCCTGCCTCGATCAGGGCCAACGCCCCTTCTAAAGTACGAATTCCGCCGCTGGCTTTGACCTGGATATCGTGGCCCACCGTGTCCTTCATCAGCCGGACGGCATGGACGGAGGCGCCACCAGCCGGATGGAAGCCCGTGGAGGTCTTTACGAAGTCGGCTCCCCCGTCCTGGGCGGCCCGGCAGGCGAGGACGATCTCCTCGTCGCTCAGCAGAGCGGACTCGATGATCGCCTTGAGGACGACCGGATGCGGAACGGCCTGGCGTACCTCGTCGATGTCGACGGCCACCAGGTCCCAGTCACCGGCCTTGGCCAGACCCAGGTTGATGACCATGTCGATCTCGTCGGCCCCATCGGCCACGGCCTGGATGGCTTCAGCGGCTTTGACCTGGGAGGTGTGCGCCCCCGACGGGAAACCGCAGACAGCCGCCACGTGCAACCCCGGCGCCTTGACGGGCAGCATCGACGGGCTGACACAGATCGAGTACGCGCCGAGCTCGATCCCCTGCTTGATCAGGACCTCGACATCGGCCGTAGTCGCTTCGGGCCTCAGCAGAGTGTGGTCGATCATCCGGGCGAGTCGCGTGCGGTCCATGGTCATCCTCCTTCTGCCAGTACCCTGACGTGGGTTACCGGCGATGCAACCCAGATCCGCCGAGTCAAGGCTGCTGTGCGTCTTGGTGCAAGCCCGCTGGTCCGACGCTCGCGTCACCAGCAGTCGATGGATCCGGATTCAGGCGAGTCTTTCATGTGGCAGCAGGTTTCCGCAATGGCTGTGGACCACCCGATCAACCGATCCGGTCGATCACGACATCAGTCACACGACCGGGGTCTTGTCCGATCGACCATGCTGATTCCAGGGCTTCGCGAGCGCGTACGAAGCTGTCAGGGGTGTTGGCGTGCAGGGTCATGAGTGACGCTCCACGCCTGACTTGGTCGCCTGGTTTGGCGTGGAGGACCACTCCGGCACCTGCCTGGACGCCGTCTTCGCGACGGGCCCTGCCTGCGCCCAGTTTCCAGGCGGCTACACCGACCTTGAGGGCGTCCAGGCTTGTCAGGTAGCCATCTTGGAGACACATGATGTCTTCGGTGTGGAGGGCTTCGGGCAAGCGGGCATCCGGATCTCCGCCTTGGGCGGCGATCATGGCGCGCCAGGTGTCCATCGCCCGCCCGTCGCCGAGAGCCTTGCCTGGGTCTGCCTGGCAGAATTTGCCTGCCCTGCGGGAAGCCTCCGGGCTGTGGGCTGCGATCCCGGCTCCCGGGAGGCCCCGGTTTGTGATCACCCAGGCCGCTTGGTCCAGCATCTCGCGGGCCAGGGCCAGGGTCAGGTCCACCACGTCGGGTGGTCCGCCTCCGGCCAAGACCTCGACTGCTTCGCGTACCTCCAGCGCGTTGCCCACCGTTAAGCCCAAGGGGGTGGACATGTCGGTGATCACGGCGGTGGTACGGACACCATGGTCGTTGCCGATGCCCACCATCGTACGAGCCAGATCACGCGCCTGGTCGATCTTCGTCATGAAGGCTCCGCGGCCGCACTTGACGTCCAGGACGAGCCCGGATGTGCCTTCGGCGATCTTCTTGCTCATGATGGAAGAGGCGATCAGCGGGATCGAGGCGACGGTGCCGGTGACGTCGCGCAGGGCGTACAACTTGGAGTCGGCGGGGGCCAGATTGGCGTCTGCCTGGCTGACGAGAGCGCCAACCGACTCCAACTGCGCGCGCATCTGGGCGCCGGTCATGGCCGGGGTCCATCCGGAGATGGATTCCAGCTTGTCGAGGGTGCCGCCGGTGTGGCCGAGCCCGCGTCCTGAGAGCTGGGGGATGGCGACGCCGAAACTGGCGACCAGGGGTAACAAGATAAGTGTGATCTTGTCACCCACGCCGCCGGTGGAGTGCTTGTCGATGGCCGGGCGGGTCAGGCCCGAGAAATCGAGCCGCTGGCCCGACTCGATCATGGCGTCGGTCCACCAGTTCAGCTCATCGGCGTTCAGCCCCCGGAAGTAGACGGCCATCAGCAGGGCGGACATCTGTTCCTCGGCGACCGCCGATCCGGTGTAGGCCCGGATGACCCAGTCGATCTGGGCCTTCGTCCACGGTTCGCCGTCGCGCTTGGCCGTGATGATGT
>WREX01000101.1 GCA_009779115.1 Propionibacteriaceae bacterium | reverse complement strand
CTCGCCTGACTGGCTTGGATGAATGCTCTCAACCATAGCGGCAAGGTGCGCATATCCTGCCTCGGAAGGATCACCAAGGCGATGGTGAACTCATTCCAGCATTGTAGGAAGGCATAGACCCCTGATGCGACCAAACCGGGCGCGAGAAGGGGAAAGGTGATGCGGAAGAAGGCCGACACGGACGAACAGCCGTCGACTTTGGCGGACTCCTCCAGTTCGGCGGGAATCCCCGCCACAAACCCTCTCAGCATCCAGATGGTGAAGGGGATCACCGCCGCGATGTACAGCACCGACACCGCGATGACGGTGTTGAGCAGCCCGGCCGTGCTCATCATCTTGTACTGAGCGATGAACAAGCCCTCGGCGGGGAGCATCTGGATGAACAGGACCGCCAAGACGAAGGACTTGCGTCCCCGGAATTTGAAGCGCGAGATCGCCAGCGCCGCCAGGAAGGCGAAGATGAGGGCGACCACCACCGCGACCAGGGTTACCTGCAAGGAGATGGCCAACGCGCGCAGGAAGGAACCGCCCGCCAACACGCTAGCGTAGTTGTCCCAACTCCCGCCCCACGGGATGAACCGCGCAGTGGTCGAAGTCAGCACGACATTGGGCAACAAGGAACTGGAGAGCATCCAGTACACCGGGAAGACCCAGATGACAGCGAGGAGGAGGGCCACGACCGATGCGATGACCCGGGATGGGCGCACACGGCTCAATCTTGCAGTACGGCTCATGAGTCCTCCTTGACCAGTTTGAGCACGTAGGCGATTGAAAACAGGATTGTGATCACCAGGACGAAGACTGACAAGGCCGAAGCCATCGAGAAGTCACTCGCTCCCACACCCAAACGGTAGATATAGGTGCCGAACAAGTCGGAGTCCAGAGGCATCTGAGCGTCTTGGAGCATCCGGATCTGAGTGAAGACCCTCAGATCCCAGATGATTTGCAGCAGTGAGACGATCATCAACACCGGGCGCACCATGGGAACGATGATCGAGGTGAACCGCCTCACAGCGGAGGCGCCGTCGAGACTGGCGGCCTCCATGACCTCCTCGCTGACCTGGGTCAGCCCGGCGTACACGGAGAAAGCGACGAAGGGAACCGACATCCACACCACGATCACCGTGGCCACGAAGTACAGCCCGAGAGCGCTTCCAAGCCAGTTGTGGTTGGTGAAGTTCATCCCCAGATCGGTCAGGACTGAGTTCACAACCCCCCTGCGCCAGTCGAAGAGCCAGATCCACACGGTGACGACGGCCACGACCGGCATGGCCCACGCGAGGAGCAGACACACCTGAAGGATCAGCCGTACTGCCTTGCCAACGGCGTTCATCAACAGGGCCAGCCCGATCCCAATCGCCATCGTCAACACCGCGTTGACCAGGCAGAAGGCCAAGGACCGGGCCACCACCCCCCAGGTCGTCGCAGTGGTGAACATCGAGATGTAGTTGTCCAGGCCGACAAACTCCGGCGGCTTCCCGAACTGTTGGGCCAACCCGAATTTCATCGTCGAGGCCCATAACTGCCAGGCGAGCGGATACCCCATCGCAACGACCAGGACCAGCGCTGCCGGCAGGATCAGGGCGTACGGCGAGAACTGCTTCCGCCTCGTGACCGCAGGCCGGACCGCGGACAGGGTTGCCGCCTTCCTCTGAGTCCTCATGGCAACCCTCCTTTCCTGATTCCGGGGTCCGGCCTGGTCTTTTTCGATGAGACGGGGTAACCACTTGACTACCCCGCCCCGCAAACAACTACTTTGTGTTCAGCATCGGCGTGATGAGATCATCGTATTCCTTCGCCAGCTTTGTGATATCTCCCCCGTCGGCGACCTTCTGGAAGAATTCCTCCAGCTTGCCGGACGCCTCCACCGACGCCCATCCCGGGGCGGCCGGGGTGAGCTTGGAATTGGACGCTGACTCGACCAGGGCCTTGGCGAACTGATCTGTGCCCAGGGTGGACATGTGATCCTTGTTGGCCGGTCCGAGGCCTTCGCGGCCCAGCATCTTCTGATACGCGTCAGAGAAGATGATGGTCAGCAAGTCACGTGACCCGGCTTGGTTCTTCGACGCCGCCGAGATGCCGACGTTCGACCCGCCGGCGAAGACCGGTGCAGGCTTGCCGTCGTTGCCGGGAAGGGCGAACACCCCGAAGGTGTCGTCATTCCAGTCCCGGACATCGCGTCCGGCGTCGTTCTTGGTCAGATCGCCGATCGACCAGTGAGCCCAACCGGGGGCCATGATGGTCCCGGCAGCCAGGGTGGTCGACCCCGTCACAGCGCCGGACGAGTCAGTCAGGGAGTCCGAGTCGTTGATGTACAACCACGGGCTCTGGTCCTTCGCCGTCGACGGCGCCTTGGACGCCTTGAGTTGAATCTCCTGCAACTGGGCTAGCCCCGTCATGGTCGCAGGGTCGGACAAGGTGGAGGTCCACTGGCCGTTCGTGCCTTTCTTCGCCAATTCTCCGCCATTGGCGAAAATCCACGAGATGCCATTGCGCCAGTCCTGGCCGCCGATGAAGAAGCCGGAGAAATCCGGGATAGTTTTCGGATTCTTCTCGGTCAGGGCGACCACGCTCTGGTTGAACTCAGCCAGGGTCTTGGGGGGAGCATTGAGACCCGCAGCCGCCCAGACGTCCTTGCGGTAGAACATATAGCGCGAGCCGAAATAATAGGGCAGCGTATAGTTCTTTCCCTCCACCTTGCCGACCTCGACAAAGGACTGGATCAGCTTGTCACCGCCCAGTTGGGAATACATGTCCGTGATGTCGGAGAAGGCTCCGACATTGGTGAACGTCGGAGATTGCGTGTTGCCAATCTCCGTCACATCGGGGGTGTTGCCGGCGTCCGGCAGCATGGTGGTCAGCCGCGTGACGATATCTCCCCAGTTTTGTTCTTCGATGGTGAGTTTGCCCCCGTTGACTTGCTTGTACTGAGCGACCAGATAGTCCCGCAGCGGTTGCGGGGTGTCGTTGCCGACCAGCCAGAATGTGATGTCCTGGGCACCTGTGTCCTTGCCGGACGGGGTCTGGGGGCTGGCAGCACAGCCAGACAATACGAGCGCAGACGCCACCCCAAGCGCCAATGCCGCAATCTTTCCTCTCATTATGATCCTTTCCTTTCCAAGGGATGAGTGTGCACTTATGACACACCTAGTGTTGTTCTCAGTACGAGCGACACTGCTCCGAGCAGGACGGCCTCATCGCCGAGGCATGACAGTTTCATCGTCACGTCACGGCGGAATTCAGAATGTGTGCGCTCGTTGACCAGATCCTGGCAAGCCGTGAGGAAGGGGCCGTCCAACAGGTCGGTAGGCCCGCCCAGGACGACCTCCTGGAGATCCAGGATGGCCACGACGGGCGCCAGAGCCATGCCGAGGCGCCGTCCTGCTTCGGCTAAGGTCTCAGATGGCTCGTTGTCCGGATTGTCGAGTCGTTGTCTGAGTGCCGGAACCGAGATCCAGGTCTCCAGGCAACCCTGTTTGCCGCAGGAACAGATGGCCCCGTGATGTTCGATGACGACGTGCCCGATCTCTCCGGCGGCGGCCGACGCGCCCAGGACCAGCGAACCCGACAACAAGATTCCTGCGCCAACACCGCGGGATATCTGGACTCTGACCAGTGTTGGGCTGGCATCGCAGAAGGCCTTCTCAGCGATGACAGCGACATTGGCGTCGTTCTGCACGACGGTCGGAAGCCCGAAACGATCGCAGAGGAGATCCTGCAGACCGACCGTGCTCCATTCGAGGTTGGGGGCCGCGATCACCGTGCCCATGGCATCGACCGTGCCGGGGGACCCGACACCGATGCCCAGGATCGGTCGAGTCGCTTGATCGGCGCACTTCTGCGCGAGATCCAAGGTCGCTTGCACGGCCGCATGGCCCACTCGTCCCCGGAGGTTGACGCTGACATGAGCTCTTTTCTCTCCCCTGACCGAATACACACCACCGCGCAGGACATCGGGAGCGGACAGGTCGAGGGCGATGATGTCACGAGTGTCCTCGCGTACTGCCAATGTCACGGCTGGCTTGCCCGGACGCCGCCCTGGGGTCATCCCGGTCTGCCCGACCAGGTCCTCTTCGATCAACTCGGCGATCAGGTCCGAGATGGTCACCTTGGTCAGCCCGGTCTGCCTGGCCAAGTCGGCCCGGGTGAGTTCTGGCGAGTCGTACAGAGACTGAAGAACCAGCGAAAGATTGGAACGACGCCCGTCGTGGGGCCGCAAAATATGATGACCGTTTCTGTTTTGATACAAGCCATCGGGCTGCTTTGCCTTCATGTTAGTTAGTAAACCTTACGAACTTTCTTTCGTCAAATCCATTGATACTAATATCGCAGTGATAGGAATAGGCTTTCTGGGCGTGTCGTTTGGGTCGCCGGGTAAGGTGGCTCTAGGGATTCAGGGGACCAACGGGACATGCGCGATTTCGGCTCAACCGAAGACATTGGTTATTGTCACGACACGAGTCTTTGCGTGGAGCGATGCCTCCTGACTCAGGTTTTGTCTGGAAGGATTCACGTGGAAGTTATCATCTGCCGCGACGAGCACCAAGTCGGTGTCCTCTCCGCGGCGAAAATCGCCCATATCGCTGTGACCATCGGTCCCGGAATCGTGCTGGGAGTCGCGACCGGGTCGTCTCCGCTGGCAACCTACGCCGAGCTGAAGAGATTGACCCAACGCGGATATCTCCGCTTGGGCGCTGCCTACGCGTTCGCTCTGGACGAGTACGTCGGACTGCCGGCGGATCACCCTCTCAGTTACCACGAGGAGATCCGCCGTACTGTTGCCGAACCGCTGGGACTCGACCCGATCCGGGTGTACGTCCCCGATGGCGCGCTTTCCGGCTTGTCGACCGCCGGGCAGCGTTACGAAGATTTGATCCGGTCGGTTGGCGGGATCGACGTCCAAATCCTCGGCCTAGGGGAAAACGGACATGTCGGCTTCAATGAACCCACCAGTTCGCTGACCTCCCGTACTCGGATGAAGACCCTCGCCCCCAGCACGAGGCAGGCCAACGCACGCTTCTTCCCCAACCCGGACGACGTGCCGCGCCACTGCGTCACCCAGGGCCTGGGCACCATCATGGAGGCCCGCAACATCGTCCTCGTCGCGACTGGAGAAGACAAAGCAGACGCGGTCGCCAACGTTATCGAAGGCCCGATCAGCGCGATGTGCCCCGGCTCGGTCCTCCAGATGCACCAAAACACCACGGTGATCGTCGATGAAACCGCTGCCAGCCAGCTCACCCTGACCGACTACTATAAAGCTGTGTACGACGACCTTCCCACCTGGCAACGCCTGGATCTTGTATGACCCTGATCTACGCCGAGCGACTGTATGGCCCCCAGGGCCTGGTTGACGGCGGCTGGGTCAAGGTGTCTGGCGAGCGCATCGAGGCGTGGGGACGCGGTTCGTCCTGGGGCTCGGTCAGCGCCAGCCCTCATCCCGATGTCGTGGTCGACGGCATCCTCTCCCCTGGTTTCGTGGACGTGCATTGCCACGGCGGTGGCGGAGCCAACTTCGGCGCGGACCCTGTCCAAGCGGAGACGGTCCGAGCGACCCACGCCGCCCATGGAACAACAAGCATAGTGGCCTCTCTGGTGACAGGTTCACTTGCCGACTTGGAGGAACAGGTACGGGTCCTGTCCCGGTTGGTGGCCGATGGCCGCCTGGCCGGAATCCACCTTGAAGGCCCCTGGCTCGCCCCCGAGTACAAGGGGGCCCACGCTGAGCACCTCCTGATCGATCCCCTCCCCGCCGACATCGAGCGTCTCGTCCAGGCTGGAAACGGTGCCATCCGCCTGGTCACCATTGCCCCTGAACGACCGGGCGCTTTGGACGCGATTCGCTTACTCACCCAGCAGGGCGTCGTGGTCGCCCTGGGCCACACTGCCGCCGACTTCGACGCCACGCGACTGGCCATCGAAGCCGGCGCCCGAGGCGCCACCCACCTGTTCAATGCCATGCCCGACATCCTCCACCGTTCCCCCGGCCCAGCGCTGGCCCTGTGGCAAGACCCCAAAGTCTGGGTGGAACTGATCTGCGACGGTGTCCACGTCCATCCCGCCCTGGCAGCCCAGGTCATGGCCACAAAACCCGACACCTCAGTGCTGATCACCGACGCCATGGCCGCCGCCGCCTATCCCGACGGCCACTACACCTTAGGTGACCAAGATGTCGAGGTACGAGACCAGGTGGCCCGCCTCAGTGGCACCGCCACCATCGCCGGTTCCACCCTGACTCTGGACAAAGCCGTACGCACCGCCGTACAATCCGGAATCCCCTTGTCAACCGCCCTCAAAGCCGCCACCTCCAACCCCGCCGACTACCTCGGCCTACCCGACGTCGGCCGCATCGCCCCAGGAATGTGGGCCAACCTGGTCTGCCTCACCAACACCCTGACAGTCACCGCCGTCATGCGCCACGGCCAGTGGATCACTACTTGACCCGAATGCACCGATTCATGGCGTCGCGAGCGACACTGTGGGGGTGCGATGGGTCGGCGGGTGGCGTGAGGGCAGACTGGACGTCTGTTGAGCGACGCCCGACGAGCCAGCGTGCCTCCACAGGGTCGCGCAGCAGCCATGAATCGATGCATCCAGGTCAGGCCCGAATCCACCGATCCATGGCTGCTGAGGGGAACTGGATAGCACCCTGCCCTAGAATCATGAACGTGTCTGATGAGCTGAACTCTGCGCCCGAACCGGTCGGGATCGAATTCGATGACCGTGAACCTGGGGTTCCCGTGACAAAGCCCTGGCCTGGGACGATGGTTGGGGCGCGGGCGGTCCTGGTGATATCGCTGGTTGGCCTGGTGATCGTTGCGCTGTACTTCATCGTGAGTGGTTTGGCAGGGCCTGACGACTGGTCGCGTACTGTTCTTCTCAACCTGGCAATTGCCCATTCTGTGCTGGCTGTGGTCATGATCGTCCCTAGTGCGTTGGTCTTCACTCGCCGCATGTGGGCGCGTGTAGTGTTCACAGTTGTTCTTGCCGTTTGGGTGTGTACATGGGTGTGGTGGACCTTCTTCGTGTTCGGCGGTGTCAACCCGATTGGGCTCTTAGTCGCAGCCCAGACCGTGGGTCTTGCAGTTTCCGCCATACTGTTATGGCTTCCCGCCAGCAGGCCGTTCTTCCGTCGGCAAGTCAATCGCCACAAGCAAGCCTAGGAGCAATCCATGGGCACGATCATGACTGTCAATCACACGACCGCAGTCAAACCGAGAATTATCAGCGGAATGACACTGACGCTCAGGCACACGATGTTGAAGGTGCGTGAATCGAGGAGGATGGCGGCGTACTCGCGGATGGTGGCGGCGGGCCAGTAGTAGTGGGCTGTGGGGGAACCGATGGCGTACCCCGGAATCTTTTCACGGCACAGCAACAGGGCGGCACGGAAGGCGTGGAAGTTGTTGGTGACGGCTGCGATCGGGCCGGTGATCTCCTGGCTCGCCAAGAGGGCTTTGGTGTTGGTGAGGTTTTCCCGGGTGGTTCTCGACAGGTCTTCCTGGAGGATG
>WREX01000100.1 GCA_009779115.1 Propionibacteriaceae bacterium | reverse complement strand
CGCGGAGGCTTCCATGTCGACGGCGACGCATCCTTCCTTGACGCGATGGGCCATGTTGCGCTGGGTTTCGCGGAAGAAAGCGTCGGTGGTCCAGACCTTGCCGACGGTGTGGGGGACGCCCAATTCAGTCAGGATGTCGGCGGTCGTGTCGGCTGTGGGGATGGGGATGTAGTCGCTTGCGGCGGCGTAGTGGTAGCTGGTTCCCTCGTCGCGGTAGGCAGCCGAGGGTACGATCAACCCGCCGGACGCCAGGTCGGGCACGAGGGCTCCACAACTGCCGAAAACCACAAATGCCGTGGTTCCGTAGGCGATGGCCTTCTCCACCAGGGCCACGGTTGCCGGCGCGCCGATGGGTGACAGCGCCGCCGCCAGGGTGTGCCCGTTGTGCGTGAAAATCCGGGCCTGGCCCACACAGGTGGCACACTCCGACTCGACCTCTTCCTCCAGGTACAGCTTCGCGAGCGGCATGGTGTCGTACTGGTCCACGAAGACAGCGAAGGTACGCGGCTGGAACGTCACGATCATTGTTTCCGGAAAACCGTCGACCGGCCTGGCCATGTGCGCGGGCGAGATGATCTCCGGCGAGTACGGGTCGAAGCTCTGCGTGATGGGCATGGTGTCATCCTAGCGAGGGGTGCCTCACTCGTTGTCCGGGATCCAGGGTCTCGGTGGAGAGCCTGGTCCATCGCGGGGACCGTGTTCGGTAGGGTACAAAGTGAGATCGATCTGAATTCGCCGATTGTCACCGTGGCGAGCGGACTGTCGAGATGCAGTGGCGTGACGGCTGGTGAACGGGCAAGCTGGACATCTGTTCATCGGAAGATTCAGTCCGATTCCACCGAGGCAGCATGGCCCGGAGAGAAGGTTGCAGTGAGTGGTGTTCAAGAACTCGCCGAGGGTGTGTTCGCGTGTAATCGCCGCCAGATCGCACGGGCGATCACCTTGGTGGAGTCCATGCGGATGGAGGATCGCGCCCAGGCTCGCGAGTTGCTGGGGATTCTCCGCGAACATCCGACCTCAGCAGTACGGGTGGGGGTGACGGGCGTCCCCGGTGCCGGGAAATCGACATTCATTGATGCTCTTGGTGTCCGGCTGATCGACCAGGGGCACAAGGTGGCAGTCCTGGCGGTGGACCCTTCCTCGACCAAGACGGGTGGCTCGATCCTCGGTGACCGGACCCGTATGGCTGCCCTGGCGATCTCGGATGACGCGTTCATCCGCCCGTCTCCATCCGGTGCCCACCTGGGCGGAGTGGCCCGGGCAACACGGGAATCGATGTTAGTTGTCGAAGCAGCCGGCTATGACGTGATCTTGGTTGAAACCGTGGGGGTCGGCCAGTCCGAGGTGGCCGTCGCCGGGATGGTGGACACCTTTCTGCTTGTCACATTGGCTCGCGCGGGCGACCAGCTGCAGGGGATCAAGAAGGGGATCCTCGAGATGGCCGACGTCATCACGGTCAACAAGGCCGACGGTGACAACGAGGCCGCGTCCCGGGTCGCCGCCCGCGAATTGAAGACCGCCATGAAGCTGATCACCTCCGACCCGACCCGCCGCCCGCCCGTACTGACCTCGTCGTCCTATACCGGTGACGGTCTACCAGAGATCTGGCAGGCCATCATGGACCATCGCGCACACCTGGAGTCGACCGGTGGCCTGGCCCAACGCCGTGCCCGCCAACAACGTGACTGGATGTGGTCCCTGGTCGATGATGAGCTCTTGGAATCAGTACGACAAACACCAGCTGTCAAGCGAATACGTAATCAACTAGAGGAAGACGTGATGCAGGGGAACCTGTCCGCCATGGAAGCTGCCCAAGAGGTGCTGATCGCATTCGCCGGGCAATTGCCAGCAACGTGGATCCAGGACGAGTGATCAAAGGCCCTTCGCCTTCCTGCTGAAGGTCATGCTCGGGGAAGGAATCAGTGCATTCTCTGTCAACAATTGACCGGTGTATTCGGGCTGAGATGGAACAGTGTGACCCTGGTGTCGTAGGGACACCTTAAAACAGGTAATTCACAAATTGACATTTAACGTATTCAAAACTGTGGGTGTTATCCCCCATTGAGGCGGGATTGCTTGCCTGGAAGGATTCTGGAAGCAGTTGCTGACCGGCCCACAGGGGCGAGACAGGAAAAGGACTCTTGGGCGAAGCTTGAGGGGGGACTGACGAACCTGGTGGTCGTGATCAGCACAATTATTATTTTTTAGAAGGAGAAATCATGAACAAGGGATTGACCTTGATTGGTGTGGCTGCATCGGCAGCAATGGTCGTGGGTTCGGTAATTTTTGCTCCGTCAGCTCAGGCAGATGTCTTGTATCCGGTGTCCGCGACAGTGAACGTCCGTAGTGATGCCGGGACGGGTTACGCAGTGATCGGTAGTGTTGCAGCGGGTACGACCCAACATTTCGATTGTTACAAGAGCGGCTCTGTTGTTGGCAACGACCCGTATTGGGGTCATCGGACCAACGGTGGATACATTGCGGACTATTACATTAGCGCGGGAGGCCTGTCTCTGAAGCAGCACGGGCTACCGCAGTGTGGGGCAACCACGCCGGCTCCACAACCTGCTCCTGCACCCCAGCCCTCCTCCTGGACCTATTCAATGCTGGCATCCGTCAATGTCCGTTCGGGCCCCGGGACCGGCTATGGAATCGTCGGTTCTGTGGGAAGCGGGTCGCAGCAAAGTTTCAATTGCTATTCGAGTGGGGCCTACGTCGGCTCAGATCCAGTGTGGGGTCATCTGAGTAATGGTGCGGGCTATGTCTCCGACTACTACATCAGCCTTGGTGGAAAGACTCTCGCTCAGATGGGTGTACCAGTTTGCGGGGGGTCATCCACGACCACGACCACGCCGGCCCCCTCTGGCAATGTCAACAGCGTCATCAACTCGGCAGTCAACTGGGCTGTCAACATCGCCAATGACGATACACATGGGTATAGCCAGACCAATCGTCAGGGACCGGATTATGATTGCTCGTCTTTTGTTAGCAATGCCTATAGCCAGGCTGGTACTGGGGTTAATCGGGCTGACTCCACGTATACAATGACCGATGACTATACCAAACATGGATTTATTGCCTTGAACTTCGCAAATATGAGTGTGAGCGATCTCCAGAAAGGCGATGTCCTCCTCGTCAACAACAACACCGCTCAACATACCCTGATGGTTGCTAGTACTTCTCCGGTGATGCTGGTCCAGGCTGCGCACGACTCTGGCAATGGCAAGACAGGCGATCAGGGTGGTGAGATTTATGTGGGCTCATACTGGAGCGACGGGTGGCAGACGGTTCTGCGCTACGTGGGATAGGAACCCGCATCAGAAACCTTGAGCTACAACCAAACACCGCTCGGGATGAGAGTGGAGGGCCCCTCAGTAGGGTCCTCCACTCGGTTATCCCCTAGGAATTGTAGAGACGTATACACTTGTGGATCACCGTCGGTTCTACCCTGGTCTGGTCTTGGCCTACAAATTCCAGTGCGGAGCGAGCCAGGCCAACCATCCAACCAATGTACGAGTGGATTTCAGGAGACGAGAACAGCATTGTCACCTTTGAGTCCACCCAAGACGGGGCTTAGGGGTGGTCATCTTGCCGTTCCAAGATGAGGAATAGTGGTAGTCACCAATCCATGACCATGGGTATTAATCCCCATGGAATCACATTTGCCCGACCTGGGATCCTAATTGATAGAGGATACTGACCATCCGACAGGCCAGGATCGGAAGCACCTCGACTACCTGCGTCGAGCATTCCACCTTCTCACCTGCCGGTCGTGATCAGTGCAAGGCGTACCCCTTTGAGAAGGAGAAACGATGAAGAAGTCATCGCTGATGAGCATGGTTGCCGCGGCAGCCGTGGTCGTGGGGTGCGTGGCTTGTACTCCTTGTGCTCAGGCTGCGGCGCCGGATCCGGGTGCCCCCGAGGCGCTCGTGGTGTCCACTACCTCTCCGGTGATGCCAGCGCAGGTCGGCGACGATCGCGGGAATCCTCAGTCGGGGGATCAGACCGGGACAAAGATTTTCCTCACCACGTATTGGGATGACGGCTGGAGATATGTGTCGCGGAACACCGGATAAGTACCACTCGTGGCCCGTGTGCTTGTCGAAAAGGTGACCGTCGAGCCTCTCCCAGTACGAAGTGGAGGGCCCCTCACGAAGGGGTCCTCCACTATTTTATTTGCTGGCCGGATTGTGATTGACTGGGACAATGACACTGAACACATCTTGTGTACTGGTCTGCGGCCTGGATCGCAGGGTGATTCAGCCGAGTGTTCAGTGTCGCTCGCTACGCCCGCAATCGGTGGATTCGGCCTTGACTCGAAATCATCCGGTTGTGGGCATCGGATGTTGGCATGAATTGGGCTATGCTAAATATCAGATTGACGTGGTTGGAGGGGCTGCCGACAGGTGAGTACTGTTTTCCCGCAGGAGGCTTCGTATCATGCAAGATATGTCAAGCGTGTGGTCCCTCCACAACAAGGAACAGGTGGAAAGAGCCATCTGATAGTGGTTGATGTGGTGACAAGGAAAAATATGGTCGATCGAGCGTACGTGGGGTCCGTCTCGTCTCTCAGAATGGTTAGGAATCACCTGACCGCGGTTCCGGCTGTCGTGGACTGCCCGACCTTTGGCGTAGATGGTCCAGTGGTCGCACCACTGACAGGCAGGGTGAGAAAACACCGTATGCTGTCATCTAAATGCCGGGTCGAGCGTGCAATGGATACACGCTCACGGATGGTAAGTCAGCCATCACTCCCAGCTAGAATTACGGGTCGTTGTTCAGCCTCTCCCATGGCTGACGCCGCAACCTGTATCGTCAACTGTTTGGGAAGGGATGCGTGACATGACTGACACAAATCCCACGGCAGTGACGTCAGGTAAGCGGACAACCCCGGGGCTGGAGTTGCTGGGTTGGTGTGCGGTGGCGGCGTGGACGGATCTCATGACTCGTCCGTACACGTCTTTCGGTGTCGGCAATGTGAGCTACACGACGGGTGAATTATTCGAATCGGCATTCGTCTTGCTCCTAGCCCTTTCGGTTGTGGTGACGGCATTGTGGTGTGGCCGAGACCTCGTCATGCTCAGCCGGATTGCGACGTGGACGACACCTCTGGCACTGGTCATGACAGTCGGGTTCATGCTGCTTCCGATCACGTCCAGCATCGGCGCCTACATGGTCGCAGCCATCTTGATGGGCCCTGTCTTGACCCGTCGAATGTACGGGGTGATCCGTACGGGTGCTCAGGGAAATCGGATCACACGATATGTGTTGGGCTGGGCTCTGGCCGGTGTCATCTTGGCTGTGTGGATATACGTTTCGCGGGTGTCCGAAATGTCCTTTCTGGTCACGGCCGTCATCGCCGCCGTGTCGTTGATCGGTATCCACCGCGTGCCTGCGCCTGTGGAGCAATTCGCCTCGGGCGCCACTGTCAAGTCTTCACCTGAGTCCCGGGTGGTCTTCGTGTCGACACTGGTCATTCTCGCTGTTGTGGTTTTACTTCGCCAGAATTTGATCAACTTTGTGTCGATCGGCTCGGTGCTCTCGTCCTCTGCCGATCAAGGGGCCACCGCGATGTGGAGGATTCCCACCTCGATCGGGCTGGTGGTCTTCGCCGTGGTGTCCGACCGGGGACTGGAATGGCTCAGCGTCTCGATCGGCTTGGGGCTGTTCCTGATCGGCCTGTTCTCCGCCTTGGTGGTTGGGAACCAGAACCAGTTCCTGACCGGTGTCGTGGCCACGATCATCACATTCGGTGGAGCCTATTTCTTGTTCTTCTTCGTCTCGTTCTCGCTCCACTTCTTCGAAGCTTCGTCCCGGCCCGTCTTCGTCGCCGCTGGCGGCTCGTTGTTCTTCTTCGCCTACGACAGCCTGGGCAAATGGTTTCATGGCCCGGCCTCATTGTCGCATCCGGGGACACCGGTCGTGATGGCGTCGGTCATCTCCGTCATCGTCTTTTGGATATTGGCCTACCTGCTCTTCAATCGCTTCGCGGAACGCAGCCTGGCTGCCACCCTGGCCAGTCTCTTGCATGGGGATCCGGCCAGGGGACGGGTCATCCGGGGTACGGCCCCGCGACAGATCTCGCAGGCTGATGGCCATATCTCCATCGTTGACGAGGTGATAGCCGATCGTGGTACGGTGGCGCCCTCTCGTGGGGAGGAGACTCCCAAGGCTGTTGACACGCTCCCCACCAGTCCAGAGATACTGTCTGGAATTGATGAGTTGGCTTCCGACGATGACGACAGTCCGCCCGACGAGGCCGCATCGACCGATCAGCAACTCGCCGCTGCAGCAGTCCCGTACGCCATGCCTGAGCTGCTCTCGGAAAAAGAGATGGCTGTCGCGCTCTTGCTGATCGAGGGACAGACTCGTTATGCGATCTCCCGCAGGCTCAATGAACCCGTGGGCGACGTTAACCAACAGGTGGAGGCCATCCGCGACAAGATCATTCGTCGTGGCGATCCTGATCCGGGGGTCTCGGCCGCCATCCAGGAGTACACGTTGACCCGGCGCGAAGCAGACACCTTGAGGTGCCTGTGCCAGGGCTTGACCAATCCGCAGATCGCTGACGAACTGACCATCTCGGAGGAGACAGTCAAGAAGCATGTTCGCAGTCTGATGGCCAAGTTGCCCGTCAACGACCGTGCGGATGTGCCCGAATTGGTCATGTCCCTCAGACCGAACACACAGGTCCCCGCGTAGGCGCGTTCATTTTCCTCGCTGTGCGACCTTGATCAGTCTTGACTTTGGCGTCACAACTTCGTCTTTTGACTGCTCATTGCGCGAGTGTGGGCCAGTTTTGTGGGGCATATCGGACATCCGCGGAACTACTACGCAAGCTTTTCGGACGTTTTTCGTGGCTGACATGTACGAGATCCCGGACCGCAAACACATCAATGGGTGCACAGTCAAGACCTGTACAAATTTATTTTCATTTGTGGTCGGTCATGGCCCCCGCGTAACCGGGGTGGCAAAAATAGCGCAATGTCTGCCCGGGCAGATTTTGCGCTGTTTTTCCCCCTGTGACTATGGGTTGGACTTCCCTAAGCTGATGATTGTCGAGCTTGGGACACAGGGTCCCGGGCAAAGAGATCGGAGAATCTCATGAAGAAGAACGTGACGCAGATCGGGTCGGTGGCAGTTGCCGCGATCACGATCGCAGGTGCCTCAGGGCAGTCTCGCCAGGCGATCACGGACGGGTCGGCTCCAGACTTCTAGGCTTTCGCGAATGGTCCGAATCCACGCAGTGCCCCACGCACTGCAAGCAATCGGTGGATTCCGGCCGAGGGTCCTTGAACCTGGATGCATCCCTTCCACTAACCGCAACTGCTCCACTGATGCATCTGGGAACGACGGCCCCACCCCGGGGGGGTGACGACCAATGGTCGTCACCCCCCATTCTTTTTGCCTGAATCCGATTGCTGACACAGAGCCGTGCAGCCCTGAATCGGTGCATTCAGTCGGTGATTCGGGCTTAACCTGGATGCACCGATTTTTTGTAGTTTCAGTGAATGGGCAATGGTATGGAAATGCTCTCTGACATGGGATAATAGTAGTGAAAACAAGCCATTGAGACCCATGAGAGAGAGCACTTCACAGAT
>WREX01000099.1 GCA_009779115.1 Propionibacteriaceae bacterium | reverse complement strand
ATTCGTCAGCTGGGTCCACATATCGACATACCGACTTACCGATGCGCGACACTGAGCGTTGAACTCCGCGATCCCGTACCTTTCGATGTCGGCCTTCCCGTTGAACCCCAACTCCTTCTCAACTGCGATTTCGACGGGCAGCCCATGGCAGTCCCATCCTGCTTTGCGCGGTACCCGGTACCCCTGCATGGTCTTGAACCGCGGGAAGACATCTTTAAATGACCGGGCCTCGATGTGGTGGGTCCCCGGCACGCCATTGGCCGTCGGCGGCCCCTCGTAGAAGGTCCACGTCGGCGCTCCGGGACGGTCGAGCGACCGCTCGAAGGTTGCGGCCTCGGCCCACAAGTGCAATATCTCATGTTCCATCTGCGGCAGGTCGATCTGCGGCGGCACCACGCGGTACGGCCCACCATGAGCAGAGCCGTGTCCGGCCGGTGGTGTGCCAGCGTCAGTTCCGTTTGTGTCGTGCCCAGTCAGAGCGGTGTCCTGCCCTGCCGGGTCAGCATCGTGCGTAGTCATAACCCGACCCATTCTACGCGCTGGGTCAGCCGCTCCCAGTCATGCGTCACAGCCGGGTCGCGCCGGGCCGATGGAGCCAGCCAGTGACCAATCAAGCCAGCCATTGACCACTGGCGCCATCTGCTGGAGGTACCCTGGATCCATGCCTGCTGAACCCATGGATGTCGGGCCGCTGTTTGGCGGCGACCGCCCAGTCCTCGAATCCGACCGCCAGTTGGTCGTCACCCTGCTGACCGCGGCCCGTTCCGACGCACGTCTGACCGATGCCGACTTCGCCCAGCGGATCAGCCGCGTGTACGCCGCCCGCGTCTTCGACGATCTGGTGCCCATCACCCGTGACCTGATGATGTCGCTGTAGAACGACGCCCGGCGGGCCAGCGTGCCGATATGGGGGTGCGGAGCAGCTATGAATCGGTGCATCCGGGTTATGCTGTCCCCATGGCAGCAGTGGCATTCGGCGTCGACATCGGTGGTTCTGGGGTGAAGGGTGCGCCGGTCGACCTGGCCACGGGTGAATTGCTGGCCGACCGAGTCCGCGTCCCCACTCCGCAGCCCTCTGCCCCCAAGGCCGTCGCCCAAGCGGTCGCGCAGGTCGTCCAGTCTTTCGGGGATGACGTCAAAGACCTGCCGATCGGTATCACGGTCCCCTGCGTCGTCACCGACGGCATCACCCGCAGCGCTGCGAATATCGACCCCAAGTGGATCGAGTACCCTGCCGCAGAGGCCCTCGCCCGGGCCGTTGGCCGCCCGGTCACACTGTTAAACGACGCCGATGCCGCCGGGCTCGCCGAGGCCTACTACGGCGCCGCACGCGGACAAGCTGGATTAGTGATTGTCACAACATTGGGTACGGGGATAGGTTCAGCACTGATCTACAACGGCGTCCTGGTGCCCAACGTGGAGCTGGGCCAACTGGAGATCGACGGTTTCCGGGCCGAGGTTCGAGCGGCCGCCAGAATCCGCGCTCAGGAGGATTTGAGCTGGACCGCGTACTCTGGGCGGCTGCAGAAGTTTTACTCAACCCTGGAGTTCCTTTTCACCCCCTCCCTGTTCGTCGTCGGAGGCGGTATCAGCCGCAGTTCAGATGAGTTCCTGCCGCGTTTATCCTTGAAAACACCGATTATTCCTGCTCAATTGCGCAACCAGGCCGGGATCGTCGGAGTCGCACGATACACCCAATCGTGACGCCCCTCGTACTGATGGCCCAGTGTTGCCCACCCCTGTTATCGGGGTAGTATTCGTATTTGTGCTCACTGGATCGCGCACCTGTGATCGGTGAGCTGCCAGAAGCCAACACAGGTTGACAGATGGATTGATATCGCTCCAATTGATAGATTGCTCTACAAGGAGGACTTATGACCGACAAAGCTATTCTGACCTTTCCCGACGGACAAGCCTACGATCTCCCCATCGTCGTGGGCAGCGAGGGAGAGCGCGCAGTAAACATTCAGAAACTACGGGCAGATACCGGCTATATCACGCTGGATGACGGCTACACCAACACAGGATCTTGCGAGTCGAAAATCACGTTCATCGATGGCGAAGAGGGCATCTTGCGCTATCGCGGCTATCGCGTGGAGGACATCGCCCGCCATTGTTCATTCATCGAGACAGCCCAGCTGGTCATCTGGGGAGAACTCCCCACCGCTGAGGACCGTACTCGCTTCTCCGACTTGCTGACCGAGAATTCGGCCCTTCCCGAGGACTTCCGCCGCCACTTCGAGGCCTTCCCGCCCCATGCCCATCCGATGTCGATCCTGTCGGCCATGATCAACGCTCTCCAGAGCTACGATCTGCCCGGGCTGACGATCGAGAGCGACGAACAGTTCGAGCAAGTCAGCGCCGCTTTGATTTCCAAAGTACGCACGATTGCCGCGGCGGCGTACAAGTCGTCCATCGGCGAACCGATCATTTACCCTCGCTACGATTTAAGGTACGTCGAGAACTTCCTTCACATGATGTTCTCCCGTCCGTACCGCGATTATGTGCCGTCCGCAGAGGCCACCTCGGCGCTCAACCTCTTCCTGTTGTTGCATGCCGACCACGAGCAGAACTGCTCGACCTCGACAGTGCGCATGGTCGCCTCCGGCGAGGCCAGCCTGTACGCATCTGTCGCCGCCGGCGTGTGTGCCCTGTGGGGCAAGCTGCACGGTGGCGCCAACCAGGCCGTCATGGAGATGCTGACGCTGATCCAGAATTCCGGTATGTCGACCAAGGAGTACGTCGCCAAGGTCAAGAATCGCGAACAGGGCATCAAGCTGATGGGCTTCGGACACCGCGTGTACCGCAATTTCGACCCGCGCGCCGTTCTGATCAAGTCCGCGGCCGACAACCTGTTGGACGCCTTGAAGATCTCGGATCCCCGCTTGGACATCGCCCGTGAACTTGAAGCAACGGCTCTGGCCGACGACTACTTCATCAGCCGCAAGCTGTACCCGAATGTGGACTTCTATTCCGGGATCATTCTGACTGCGTTGGGTATTCCGACCGAGATGTTCACCGTCATGTTCGCCATGGGCCGGATGCCCGGCTGGATCGCCAACTGGAAGGAAATCCATGACGTCGGAGCGTCGTCGAGGATTTACCGTCCCCGCCAGATTTACAACGGCCCGACCGATCGCGAATGGGTGAATCGCTTCCAGCGCGAGAAGGGCATGACGACCGGCGGATTCAAGGTACCCGAAGAGTTGCGCGCCCCCAAGCCTCAGGCACCCACAGCATAGGCAGTCAGGTGGGGATGACACCCAGTCGCAGCTAAAAAATTATGACCGCCCCGGAGAGTGACTCCGGGGCGGCCTGGCGACATGCGTATCTGTTTGTTCGTCAGGAGGGAGGTCAACGACGACAAACTGCCAGCATGTCACATCTGTGGGAACGCCTTCCTTGTTCTTCGGAAGCTCAGATATCACGATAGCAGACAGACAAGACTCTGGCCTTCGAAAGTGAAATAATCTCAGCAGGTGAAACTCAAGATTGTAAAATCGGCTCTGATAAGGACGAATACCGAGAATCCTGGGGTACGCGAGGGCCTGCCGACTGCTACTCAGGGGTCAAGAAACAGCCAGCAATCATCACTGTTGTAGGCAGGTCTCAGTGGACGATGCGCAGTCGTTCGTACACCCGTGTCAACGGTTTAGGCGACCACCAATTCCACTTGCCGAGAATCGTCATGGTGGCGGGTACGAGGAGCATCCGGACCAGGGTGGCGTCGGTGACCACGATGGCGGCCAGGGCGACCCCGATCTGTTTGATGGGGATCATGTCGCCGAAAGTGAAGCCGATGAAGACGGCCACGATGATGGCCGCGGCCGAGGTGATGATCCGCCCGGAGCGCTGCAGGCCGCGTTCGACCGCCTCGTCATTGGAGAGGCCCAAGTTCCAATACTCCTTGATACGCGAGATCAGGAACACCTCGTAGTCCATGGCCAGGCCGAAGCCGAAACAGATCGAACAGACAACGATAAAGGTCTCCATGCCTTGGACCTTGGGCATGCCGAGGAACCCGTTCATGAAGATCAGACTGGTCACCCCGAGGGAAGCCAAGAGTGACAGTGAGTTGATGATGATCGCCTTGATGGGCACGATGACAGAGCCGGTCATCAAGAACATGAGAATGAACACCGCCAAGGCCATGATCCCCAGGGCCAGCGGCGCACGGGCCAGGATCGAGTCGACGAAGTCGAGTTGGAGCGCGGCGGGTCCACCCACCATGATGTCGTACCCCGCGTCGTACGAACGGAGATCTTTGACGATCTGGGTGGCCTGGTCACCGACCTGATTGTCGATGTTGAGGTGCAGGGAGATCGAACTGCGCCAGGGGTCGGACGGCAGGGGCGTGGGCGGTGAGATGTAATCGACGTCGGGCAGCGCGTACAAATGGTCGTACAGGTTGGTCGTCTGGGAGGAGAACTGGTCTGCGACAACCAGAATCGTTGGTGATTCCAGGGCGGGGTAGTCGGCCTGGACAGTGTTGTACGCCTGGGTCTGAGACGCTTGGGCGGGCAGATAGTCGGCGAAGGCTGAGCGCATCTGCAGGTCGCGCAGCGGCAGGGCCATGACTACCAGGATGACCGCCACCAGAGCCATGATCAGCCAAGGACGCTTGTGCACCCCACGGGCAAGCTTGGAGAAGAACCCGTGGTCGGACGCCGAATCGCCGACGGCTTTCACGATGGAGCGCAGGACCGGAATCCGGGTGATGATCGAGGGTTTGATGAGGACGCGCCGCATCAACACGATGATCGCCGGCACCAGGGTCATGGCGGTCAGCACCGCCATCAACGAGACAACGATTCCGCTGATCCCGATGATCCGCAGCATGCCCGCCTTCATGGAAAGCAGGGCACACATGGCGAAGGCAATCGTGACCGCCGAGAAGAAAACAGTACGACCGGCCGTACTGATGGTTTTTTCCATGGCGTCGCGGACGATCAGCTTGGACGCATCTTTGTCGGGAAGCTTGCCGGCTTCGGGGTTGTACTTTTTCCGGGCGAGGATCAGGGCCAGTTGTTCACGATAACGGGAGACCATCAGGAGTCCGTAGTCGACTGACAAGGACAAACCGATTACGGAAGCAATGTTGATCGTGAAGACTTCGACGTTCATGAAGAAGGTCATGGCCCACAAGGAGCCCATGCCGATCCCGATGGCCACCAGGGCGCCGACGATGGGCAGCCCTGCGGCGAGGATGCCGCCGAAAATGATGATGAGGAGCAGCAGGGCGACGGGAAGGCCGATGGACTCACCGCGGAACAGGTCGGTTTTGATCTGGCTCATGATCGAGTCAGTCATGCCCTGCTGGGACACCATTCGTACTGAAGAATTAGGAAAATCTTGGGCCAGATCTTGCCGGAGGTTGTCGACGGCGGTGGAGACATCGGCCGTGGTCGTCTTCTCGTCACTCGACGATAGATCCTTGTCCAAGACGACGGCAATGATGAATCCGTCCTTCTTGTTGGAGAGCAGAGCCTGCGCCTGAGGCATGGTCGGGTCGGGAAAGAGGAAGGGGTCGGCAACCGATTTTACCCCTGTGATTTGGGAAAATGCATCCCGGTGGTTAGCCATGAAGGTGGTGAGAGTTGGCGCGTCCTGGTCGATGTCGAGTCCGTTGACGACGACACTGATCGCCGTACCGCTGGCGTCCGCGGAAGCCAAGGTGTTGACAGTGTCCGACTCCGATCCTGCGACCAGCGACACCGAATTGGACAGCCGGTCGAAGACACCGCCCTGGCCGAATCCCCAGAAAGCACCGAGTACGGCAATCACCAAGACGACGAGCCAAGCAGTGATGGCGCGCCACGGGTGCCGTACGACGGACCTCCCGACAATGTCAAACATCTCTCCGACCTTCCGGGGATTGGAGCAAGCACGCCGTCATCCAAAATTGGTGGGCAGATCACTCGACGACACGTCACCAGATACCCCACTCCGGAAAGAGGCCGACGTACAACACAAAATCCCTTGTTGCCCCAATTTTACACCGTCAGATGACCCGATTCCGATACCCCCAAGACACCTTCAGGCCCATCTCAGGGCCCCCTCAGGGACCTTTCAGGGGAGCCACATGAAACATTGTGCTCAGCAGCCCATGATGTGCCGCTCCACACTCTTGGTTCGCAGAGTTATATAACTTTTCTGCACTATGCACAGAAGTTATATAACTTTACATAACTCATACATAACTTCGCCTGAATCCCCGGGTTGGCATGGATTCTGTGCCATTCCAGATTGGCCGTCAACACAGAAGATCTCCTTGTCAAGCAAAGATTCGTACGGTTATATCATTGACTGTTTAATGAAAGACGAGTCGAGGCGAATCTCCTACGTCACTAAGACGACACCGAACCATGACCGAACCTGGGCAGATAGACTAGAGTGAACAGTACGACTAAATATCTGTCCAGACGATCGGAGAGAACGATGACCGCGCCAGCGAACGCAGTGACGATCAGTCCGGCTGAAGTGGAACGTGATCCGCTCCCAGTCGGGGACCTTCGACTTCCACCATGGGCTCGAACAGTGTTGGAATACATCAACCAAGCTGGCTCGGCAGGTGATGTCGTCAGCCTCACTGTCGAAGAACATTCTCTGACCCCAGCCCAGATGGCCGCTGAGATTGGGGTCTCGCGGGCCAGCATCCAACGTCGTATCACCGCTGGGCAGATCGCCTGCAAGCGGGTCGGCAACAGATACCGAATACCCGTCCATGAGGTAGAGCGCTTCCGTGCGAAGTTCGTCCAGGAACTCGCAGCCACCCTGGCTGATGACTTCTGACACCCGCATGTCACAGGCTGTGGCTCGTCCGATTCGGACGTTAGTCTATTTGGATGCCAACGTGTTGGCAGCCGGGATCACCCGCTCACTCATGCTCTTGGCCGCACCACTGTCGAATTTTCGGGTCGTATGGAGCCCTTATGCCGAAATCGAGGCAGCGCGCCATCAACCACCAGGAGCCCGTCCCATTAGTGAGGTCCGCGAACTACACAACTTGCAAACCGTACCTGATGCTGATTCCCCGATGACTTTGGTTGATACAGATGTGAAGGACCGTCCGATCTTGGGTGCGGCTGCCGCAGCGGGGGCGAGGTTTGTTGTCACTGAGAACGTGAAAGACTTTGGGACAAGTGACTTGGAACGGCTGCACCTGTCGGCCGTTCATCCGGACCTGTTCCTCTCGACGCGTCTATCACTGTCGGTCTATCAAGCCGTGTTGGACGCTTTGGCCATCAACAGGAAACGCGACCCATTCACACCGGCAGCGATCCACGCGATGGAAGTGGCCCGTAAGCTTCCTCGCTTGTTTGCCCAGCATCGTGACTCGCTCGGTGTCGACGCCAAAACTCCCGTTGCCCGCCCAGCCAAACTGCAAGTTCGTGGCAGTCGATGTGTGCGCTGCGACACTATCATGACTGGTTGGGGCGACCGCGGGCTCGGTTTTTGCCCGGACTGCGAACAAATGGCCTGAGGAGTACGGGGGACATGCTTCCCCAGACTCCTCAGGCCAGGTTGGGTTGATCAGATGGCTGACCAGCCGCCGTCTACTGGGACGACGATGCCGTTGACGAAGGAGGCGGCCTTGTCATCGGCGAGGAAGCAGATGACCTCGGCGAGCATTTCGGGCTGGCCGAATCCGTT
>WREX01000098.1 GCA_009779115.1 Propionibacteriaceae bacterium | reverse complement strand
TCAGGTTATGCCGAAGCTCCCACACCCGGCTGGCCAGCACCTCGTAGTGCCACAGATCGATAGAACGCCGCACGTAATCGGCGTGGGCCTGGGCTGCGACATCACCGCTGACAAGACCAGCCAGTTCACTGCGACGGATGATGTTGGCAACCTCGAAAGCCATCAGTGAAGGGGCGCTGATTGTTGCCCCCGTCATCTGCCGTGTGGCCCACTGACCGTCTATGCCGCCGTCGAGAAGACAGGCAACCATAGCCGACGCATCCACAACGACATGCGAGTTCATGCGCGATCAGCGTCCCGCGCAGCGAGTATGGACTCTGCCGACAGTTGCGAACCCGTACTGTTCACGCGACCCCGGACCTGGGCCATCCAGTCATCAGCGGATGGCTTCGACACCTGTTCAACGAGCAAGCCTTTGACATACTCCTGCAAAGACTGACCGGCCCGAGCAGCCCGGGCGGCCAACTCGCCCCTGACCTGGTCAGGCACATCTCGTACTGTGATTGCAACACTCATACCTGCATTTTAGCAGCATTGATGCGAGAACACTGACTAATCATGCAATTATGCTGGGCGTTCAAAGCCGTTTGGCACTCACGCAGACGTACGCAGAACACCGAGTGACACTCACACGCTCGCCAGCGTACATGGCACGACCCAGGACGTCGGATAGCTGAGACCGCAGTTCACGAGTAGTCATCTGTCGAGTTAGTGTTTCCATTCTTTGAATGTAGCGCATAGCGTCAATGTGTACACAAGTAGGTGAGATCCATTGCCTGGCCTGGCCCCTGTCATGTGCGAACCAGCCATGGAAGGACCCGCGTGTAGCTCAGGTGGGTCAGAACCAAAGTCGTGTCCGCCGTACGTGACGCGTACACAGGGCTTGCGCAGGATCGCGTACGCTAGCTGCATGGCTGGGCTGCGGTTGGTGACCATGGTTGGTGTGCGGTGACCTTGAGGCGTTGGAAGTGGTCGCCGAAAGCGACAACGGTCACAACTGGTTTGTTACTCGCTTTGGCCGTACAGAACGCGGTGCCACCCTTTGCCACAGACGTGTACGCGCCGCTGTTTCCGGCGATCACGATCGACCTCAACACCTCGTCAGGACTGATCGGGCTCACACTGACAACGTTCTTTATCGGGAACGGCCTCGGGCAGTTGCTAGGTGGGGCATTCTCCGACCAAATGGGACGGCGTCGCACCATCATCGCAGGCGGGATCATCTGCACCCTGGGCTCGATCGGGTGTGTCCTGGCTCCATCTATCACAGTGCTGATCGCGGCCCGGATGATCCAGGGGTTTGGAGGTGGTGTCGCCGCAGCGACCAGCAGAGCCGTACTGGTGGACTTGGCTGTTGGAAGCAAGCTGGCTTCCGCGATGTCACTCATGATGGCCATCGGAGGCCTCGCGCCCATCGTGGCGCCAATTATCGGTGGCATGATCGCCACTGTCGCCACGTGGCGGACGGTCTTCTGGGCACTCACCATCTTCGGGCTTCTCATGACTGTGGTGGCGTTCCTGGTCATCCCCGAATCACTGCCCATGGGCAGACGCCACCGCGGCGGCCTGCGCACGACCATCACCGGCATGACAACATTGGTCCGGCGGCCCGCATTCATCGGCTTCATGTTCGTCAGCAGCTTCTCGTCTGCCGCCATGTTCGCCTACATCGCTGATTCGTCGTACGTTTTCCAGGGCATCGCGGGGCTCAGCCCGATGATGTACTCCATCATCTTCGCGCTCAACGCGTTCGCTCAGATGGCCACGGCATTCATCAACTCCCGGCTCGTCATCCGGTTCAAGCCCCAAAACCTTCTGCGACTCGGCGTGACAATGGCCGCAGTGTCCATCCTTCTCCTAGCCATCAGCGTCTTTGCCCTGGGGACGCCACTGTGGCTGACTGGGGCGGGCTTCACCTTGCTGATGGCCAGCCAAGGCTTCATCTTTGGCAACTCCTCAGCGTTGGCCTTATCCCATGCCCGGGACTCCGCCGGCATCGGATCGGCCCTGCTCGGCCTCATCCAGTCACTCGCCAATTCCGTGTCGGCTCCCCTGGCCAGCATCGGGGGCTCGCGAACAGCCGTACCCATGGTCATCGTCATGCTGGTCGGCTCGGTCATAGCCTGGTCCGCCTACCTCTTGGCCCGACGAGCCGATCCCCAAAAACACCCCGAGCCTCCATCCGATCAGAGCGACCCAGGAGACGACGGTGTCCAGGGGGAACGGGCATAGGTGACGCACAGCGTCATCCCGAACCCTGCCAACCCGCGTCTTCTGTACCCATCCGAGCCTCACCGAGAGTCTGGCCCTACGGTGTCTCTGCGATCGTCTTGAGGCTGGGAGTCTTCTTGACTGTGATGCCGTACAGGACCAGCCGCAGGCCCGGTACACGCATTGTGATCTCGATGAAGACCACTGTGGTGACGGTGACAAAGATGGCCAGTAGCAGGTAGGAGATCGGCATCGGCGCGCCGAAGCCATGGATCAGCCACCAACAGCCCACCACAATGAACGCGTAATGGGCGATGTAGATGGGAAAACTCCGGGTCTGCCACCAGATCGAGAACCGATTGGGGCGGTTACTCCAACGGGTGGCACCACCGATCCAAGCGAGCACCGCCATCCAGGCGTAGGCGTTGGTGAGAGGATTCTGCAGCACATCGTCGGCTATCCAGTTGTGACCGAAGAACACCCACGCATAAGCGACGCCGAGGAGTGCGGCTGCGCTGACCAACCAGGGGGCCGCTTGGCGCAGGCGTTCGATCACAGCCGGATTGGCCAGGACGAAGTAGCCGATCAGCATACCCAATGGATAGATGCCGAAGCGGAACATGACCAGAACGGGAACGTTCAAGATCATCGATGACACCCAGATCGGTACGGCCAGCCCGATCAGCACCCACAGGGGCCACCGCCCTGCGAATGCGTACAACCGGTCAGCCCGGTCGAGCTTGCGCACCGCCACCAGGATTATCGAACACACAAAAAGTTCGGCCAGAAACCACAGCACACCGTAACCCGACAGCCAATAGAAGAACAGGCGCACAGGCAACGCCACGTCACCGTAGCCAGCGAAAATATCTGCGTACTGCGCCTGCACAAGTGGTATTGCCCAATTTAAAAGGGTCATCGATCCGACCAGCGGAATGAGGAGTTTGAGCACCCGCTCTCGCAGAAACTGACCTGCGGTCCGCCTGGTGAGCGAAAACCGGGCCGAGACTCCCGCCACCGTGAACATCACCAACATCAGCCAGGGATACACGAATGACGGCACCACGTCGAGCCAGTGGACACCGTACCCATAAGGAAGGGAGGAGACGACGCCCGATGAGTTGAATACATAAAACACATGGTAAAAAACCACGACAATAATCGTGTATCCCCGGACCGCGTCCAGGCCATGGAAACGTACTGCGGGCTCAGCCGTGGTCCCAGACGCGTTCGGTACTGGTCGAGGTGTCACGGCATGTCCCTTCTCGCCAGCATTGATTGTCCCCAGTCCCCTGGGCTTGAGTTGTCCCATAACGGTGGTTGCCTCCAGTCGAGTGACCTGCTCCAACCCTTCCAACTCTTACCACAAGGGTCCTTACTGTACAGCACCCACCCCTGGGGGCACTAGTGGTCTTGGTAGATCGGGCGCAGCGCGGAGACATATCGCAGTCGAAAATAGCACTCACTTTCGATACGATCACAACTTCCATTGCTGAAAGTAGGCCTGGTGGGGCAGTTCTCAAACAAAGGGCTGTCGCTGAAACCCCAACTCAAAGCCAGGTTGAAAATGTTGCGGGGAGAATCGAAGCCTATAGACGGGCCGAAAATCACCGATTTCCATATGGAAGCACCTGGATGGCGTTCCCCTTCCATTGTTTTAAGGGACGGTCAGGGCGTCGGCGCCGTCGAGGATTACGCGGGGCAAGTCGACCTCTATCGCCGCCAGGCAGTCTTGAAGCTGGGCCGTGGTGCGCGCGCCGGTCAGCGCCATAATGACGTCCGCCACACCCGATAGACGTCTTTTGGTCACTCCGTCGTTCCGGTGAAGTAGCAGCCGCTGCCGAGATCGTCGAGCAGACCCGGCTGGATGGGCATCCAACCCAACAGAGCGCGGGTGGCAGCGCTGGACGCCGGGGTGTCCAAACCGACGATGCCGCCCAGCCAGCCGAAATAGCCGACTGCCTTGTCGGCGCTGACCGAGATCAGCGGTAAATCCAGACCGGTGGCGATGCTGGTGGCAATCTGGCCAAACGGCACGCCCTCCTCCGCGACTGCGTGCAGCCTCGACCCCGTAGGTGCCTCCTCCAGCGCCAGGCAGAATAGGTGAGCAGCGTCCTCGACATGCACGGCGGGCCACCGGTTCGACCCATCACCGACATTTGCTGACACCTGCCGGTCACGGGTCGTCGCCACAAGTTGGGCGACGAACCCGTGATCACCGGGACCGTGCACGGTGGGCGGCAGTCGCACCGACACCACCCGCACACCCGCCGAAACCATCCCGATCAGTGTCTGCTCCGTCGCCAGTCTCGGTGAGGCGGTCTGGTCTGGGTTACCTGTGAAATCCTCGGTCACCACACTCGACGCGTCGAGCCCTGCTAGCCCCGAGGCGATCACCAGGGGACGTCCACTGCCCGCCAGTGTCTCACCCAAGGTTGTGACCGCTTGTCGGTCGATTTGGCAACAGTGGGCGAAGTCGGTGAAATCGTGGACGAACCCCAGATGCGCAACCGCATCACAGCGTTGCGCCCCGTTCCGCAGAGCGTCCAACTCCTCGAGGCTGCCCGGCAACGCCACAGCCCCGGCGTCAGCCAGCTTCTGGGCCGCTTCGCTAGAGCGGGCCAGCCCCACCACCTCGTGGCCGTCCGCGATCAATTGGCGTACCACCGCCGACCCGATATAACCGGTGGCGCCCGTCACGAAACCCTTCACACCAACCATTCTCGACCAGGCAGTGGGCAAACACGTGGAGTATCCGGCGGAAGAACACCGAGCATATCGCCAACCAAGCCCAACTAGCCCAAATCGGCCAGATCGAAGACGAACTTCAAGCCGGGCTCGCCGCCGTAAAGCAGGCCACCATCCCAGCGTCTTGCAAAACCCGCTTACTCGTCGGCCCACAAGCCCAGGCATTTGCCTTGACCGCCCTGCCGTTGTGTCAACGGTCCTGAGCCCAGGCGTTGGCACCAATCATGAGATACTCGATACATGCCGTATCACTGCCCGCAGATTCATGCTTTGTTGGTCGCGTTGACGACGGAACCCGATGTCGACATTGTGGTGCCTGGAGATTCAAAGACTCCATACCCACCTGTTTTCTGTTCGCTGGTGTGACGTGGACTGGGGAACAATATTCAAATTCATCGTCGCGGTTCTTGTATCGCTTGGTGGAGTAACCGGCATCGCTGTTGCGCTGATCAAATTCGGTGGTGATCGACTGGCGGAAATGTTGTCAGCTAGATACCAACACAAGCTTGACGAGCAACTGGAAACATACAAGGGTAGTGTTGACAAGAAGGTTTACATTAGCAAAGCCCGATTCGACCAGGAGTTCGCTGTCTATCAGGAATTGACGTCACTGGCGTACGACTTGACCTATGTTACGTGGGACGTTTTGACAGCCGCTGGCATTGATCTAGAAAAGTGTGTCTCCACAATGGCCGTCAAACAAACAGATTTCGTTCGAACATTTTGCAGAAACGAAATACTCATCAGGCCTGAAATTGCCACGAAACTGGAGGAAATCTCCGAAGCGTCACTTAGGTTCAACGTCACCGCGCAGAATGATTTAGCGAAGTATCTTTCATACGCAAGACGTACGCCCGATGCGGGTCGAGCATCCGTACCGGACGCATGGTGTAATCCGGATGCGCGCGACAGAATGCAAGCCGATCATGATTTCATTAACTCGGAGCACTCCAAACTGGTTGATATCATCAGGAACTACCTTGATAGCCTAGAGATTCGCTAGATGCGAGCCTCTTGACTGACTCTTTTCGATCGTAGCCCGACCAGCCTCCAGTGACGTTCCAGTACCAGTGTGATCGCTGGGAACACGATCACTGAACGGATTGATTCCGCCGTTCTCAGACATTGGTTGTGCTCTCGCACCCATTCTGAGGATGGATGATCCCCAATCCTGACACACCTGACATGCCCGAGCCGCTGTGCGAGCCGTATTGCCTTCTGGATGAGACACCCATGCCAGACACGGGCACACACGGCGTCAACCAGCACAAGTTGATGGAAGAGGCCACTTGGGTACGACTTCTTAACAAGGCCGGACAACGATCTGACATACGACACCACGACACCGGCGACATCCACAGTCCAGCACAGATATTCTTAGTCTGACTAGGGAATTTACCCTGGTGAGCTCCAACGCTCTCGCCGAGCTGTATGGCGTGTGCCGCGACACGGTGATCAACCACGTCCACCGGGCTGCGGCTACGCCAGGGCGCATCGTCATACTGACTGATGCCGACGTGGCCCAGATGGCCCAGCCCACCCTTATCGTGACGGAGCAGGGCTGGACAAGATCGGCCTGGAGATGCACGTCAGTTCGAACCGGGACCGCGACACCCTGGTCGGCTCATCGAGCGCATTCCGTGCGCACACGGGCCACGAGTTGATCGACGTCATCCTCGGATGACAACTCGGCCTCAGCTGCGGCGCCCGTGCCTTCCAGGGAAGACCTGGCCGCGAGCACCGCTGCACGGTCACACGGGGTCCGGCCAGGATCCTTGACCGGAAGGTTCAATCATGAAACTGCTGTATTCAGCAAATCTCCCCCAGAACGCGACTGGAACAAGTACAACATCATCACAACCGCTCTGGGGTGAGCCGTGGCGCTTTTACAGACCGCCCGACATTCCCAGGATCGCCAGTCCGACGAGTTCCTCAGCCACGCCCTGATGAGAAGAAGAGGACCGGTGGGTGTCGGAAAGTTCAGGCGCGTCGTCACGTGTGTGTCGTAGGGTTGTTGTTTCCGGGTTGATGCTGTTTTCCCAGACGGGGCTCGACCAATGGATACCAACCTCCCGCTGAGTCACGCGAAAAGCCCTTTGGCCGACTGTCAGGCTGGCTCGGGGACGAGTCGGAGCCGATTGCCTGTTGCTTCAGCCACCCGGCTCAAGGTGAGCAAGGTTGGTGTTCGACCGCCCCGCTCCAGATCGGAGATGTAGGGCTGACGAACTCCCATGCGACGCGCCAACTCTGTTTGGCTGATGCCCGCGTCGGTGCGCATCTTGTAGATCAACTCTGTCAACATGATCTGCATCTCGACCTCAGGCCCAGCCTCGTCGTACTCACGGTGTTGCTCCGGTGTGCGTGACTCCGCCACCTCGGCTTTGAGGTCGTGCCACTTGATGAAGCCTTGTGTCGTGTCTGTCATGGTCTGTCGTCCTTTGCCTTCCTGGCGCGAGACACTTCCCGCACCTGGTTCTGCCTCGTCTTTCGGAAGGTCGTCAACGTGATGATCATCCGGCCAGCGTCGAACGTGTACGTGATTCGCTGTTCGACGGTGGCCCGCATGATGGCAAACCGTAACTCGAACAACCCGTCACCCAGCGAACGGCTATGAGGCATCCGCAGACGGTTACCTTCGGCAGCAAGCATGTCAATCATCCGGTCAACCATCCGCTGATCAACAGGCGTCTGCTGACGGTAC
>WREX01000097.1 GCA_009779115.1 Propionibacteriaceae bacterium | reverse complement strand
ATCCATCAGGGCTTGGAGGAGTGTGCCGGTTCCCGAGATCAGGACTACGCAGCGAAGTGGCACACCCCAACTCTACTGTCAGCGCTCGTCGGCATGATAATCCAGCGGCAGTTGTTCATCGACTCCCCTGGCCACACGCCTGGGAGCAGGCGCCGGCGCCGGCTCGGTCGCCTCGTCGGACGAGACCCCCCTCATGCCGACAGTTTCGTCGGTCGCACGCCGAGCGGGTACGGGGGCGGGCGCACTGGGAGTGTCTGGTGTGCCAGACGCGGGCGTCTCGGGTTTGGGGGTCTTGTCATTGTCAGTGGTACGGACCCCACCATTCTGGTCCGTCCCGATCTGCGCGTCGTCGGTGTGACGGTCAGTGTCAGGTGACGTCGCCGCTTCGGTGGGCGACGCGATAGATGTGAGAGGGCTGGGCTTGGTTGAGGGAGCCGGCACGGAGGTGGGACTGGCCTTCGGTGAGGGAACAGGGGCGGAGGTGGCCTTGGGCGAGCGAGTAGAGCGGGGGTCTTGCGACCGGGAACCCATGCGGCGGCGCATGCGGGCGAGGCCACGCGGGTGGGCGGGACCGGTGGCATCGGGCGTACCAAGGCTGTCGGCGTCGGCTGGATAGGGGGGGATGCCGCCATCCTCGGTTCGGAGCACTCCGTCACCGGCGGCCAAATCAACAGTAGTTTCCTCTGGGAAGGCTCTGCCGTCCGCACTGTCAACAGTGGTGCCAGCGCTGCTCGAAGCTCCCGTGATCAGGACAGTTGTCCCTTCTGCGGCAACGGTGGACGTGTCCCTCGCACGACCCGTACTGTGTATGACCGGGGCTGCCATCGGTCCGGACTCGTCTTCGCCCCAGCGCGACCACCAGCGAGAGTCCGTGGCCTCGGCCGGGCGGCGCAGCAACCCGGCGATGAAGCCCGTCAGCATCCCGGCTATCCCCATCAGAGACGGTGCGATGATCAGCAGGGGCACGGCCAGGGGACCGAGATCCGACAAGCGGTCCTGGCCCAGACTGCCCCGGGTCACAAAGGCCAACACCGCCACGACCAGGCCGGACAGCACGCCGGACAAACCGCCCACCAATGCTGTCTCATCGAATCGGGCGCGCGGACGGGAGCGCAGGATCATGACGGCGGTGACCACACCAGCCGCGATGGGCACCAACAGCCAGGCGATTGTACCCAGCGAGGATGTCCCCGACGGCAAAGCTGCGGTGACCGGGAAGGCCGGAAGCAGCCCGACATGGGAACCCATCAGCGACACCACCGACCCGTCGCCGACGGTGAATCCGGGGCCGAACGCCCACGACACACTCCACATGATCATGTTGAGGGCGTAGAAGACCTGGACCAGAGCCAAGACAATGCCGCCGACCCATCCCGGGTTGAGCTGGTTCGTCAAGGCGATGATCTGGGAACGATGGACGACCAGGCCCGACACCATCACGATCACACCGCCCAAGATCGCGACCAGGACCCCGGCACTGATGGCCCGTGGAACCGCTCTGGCCCAGATCGGCCACGCTTCATACACGTTCCACCGCACCGCTTTGCGGGAGGCCAGAAAACCCATGATGAGCGCCACGACCAGGGCCACAATCCCCGCCCGAAGATTGCGCGGGTCGATGATCAGAGCGGCAATTGTCACGATCAGCGCGTACGTGGCCGCCACCGTGCCGGTGATCTTCGCCACGGTCGCCCCACGGTTGAACTCAGGCCCGCTCGACAGCCAAGCTTGCTTGCCGGCGTACCCGGACACCCCGTGGAGACTGAGCGCCACGATCCCCGCGAACCCCCAGGGAACCAGCGTGATGCGTACCCCGGACAGATCCAGGACGCCGCCATTGCCCAACAGCCACAGCCGGGTGGCCAGGTGCAGGGCCGACCCGCCCGTTGACCCCGTCTGTGCGAGTTGGGCGATCAGAACCATGGCCGCCACGAGCGCCCATCCGACGATGGCGCACACCGCCGCCCCTCCAAGAGAAGCCACCCACCACGCCATCGTTGCCGACCGGGTCTCCTCTTCGACTTGAAAGGTCTCCACGGTCAGGCGTGAGGTGTGAGAGTCATCGTGGGGCACCTCTCCATTCTGGCTTGCGCGGCCTGTCCCACTTTGGCTCCCACGCGCACAACGACCGAATCTTCCGGTCGCCGGGACAACCAGCGGTGGCTTCTGGCTCCCCCAAGCTCTACAGCTTTTCCATCGGGGCGAAGATCAGCACCAGCTTTTTCACCCCGTACGAACCGAAGTCCACTTCGGCGCGCGTCTGGTCGCCTGTGCCGTTGACAGACTTGACTGTTCCCAGGCCGAATGTGGTGTGAAGGACCTTGTCACCAGCTATAAGGTTGAGTACGGTCTTGGGCCGGGCGGTTGTTGACCGGGAGACTGATGGGCTGTCCACCGACCGGATGGCCTCAGCCGAACCCGATCGTGTGGACGATCCGGAGCGGGTGGACGATCCCGACCGACCGATCGTACTGGTTGACCTTGGCCCACCCGACGTGTCCCAAGAACTCACCCGATCCATGCGCCGCCACTGGACCAGATGCTCAGGAATCTCGTTCAGGAACCGGCTGGGCGGGTTGTACATCGGCGACCCCCACATGGTGCGCACCGCGGCCCGAGTGATGTAGAGTCGCTGGCGCGCCCGGGTCAGCCCGACGTACGCCAACCGTCGTTCCTCCTCAAGGTCCTTGCGGTCTTCCAGCGCCCTCTCATGGGGGAACAGGCCATCCTCGAACCCCGTCACGAAGACCGTGTCAAACTCCAGGCCCTTGGCCGTGTGCAGGGTCATGAGCGTGACTGCGCCCTGGGTGTCGCCTGGGATCTCATCGGAATCGGCTACCAGGGCGATCCGCTCCAGGAAGCCCGCCAAGGAATCGTCCGGTTCTGGGGCGCCCAGCAGGTAGGCCCCCTCGTCCACGCCATCAGGTCCATCGGGTACGTCAGTGTCGCGGTCAGTATCTCCGCGACGATGACCGTCACTCCCCCGGCTTGCGGAAGGAGCATCGGCCGTACTGCTGAAGCCAAGCTCTGCCGCCATCCACTCGCTGTCATCCCCCGCACGCGGATCGTCATCGTGGGTGACTTCGTCGGATTCGGGCAGGGCGAACTCGTGGGCGGCTGCCACGAACTCCACTGCGACTGCGACCAACTCCGCCAGATTCTCCAACCGGCTCTCATCTTGGATGTCACCGGAGTCTTTCAGCGAATCGATATATCCGGACTCTTGGAGGATGGACCGCAGGATCTCGTCCACCGGTTCGCCAGCCAGAACCATCTCACGGTGCTGGGCCATCAGGGCGGCGAACTGCGACAACGGTTTGATGGCCCTTGGTCCCAACCCCGGAATCTCGTCCACCCGTTCCAAGACCTGGCTGAGCGGTATCCGGCCGGAGCGGGCGTAGGACCGCAGCAGGTCCTCGGTCGTTGCCCCGATCCCGCGCTTGGGCACGTTGATGATGCGCTCCAGCGACACGTCGTCGGCCGGATTGGCCAGCACCCTCAAGTACGCGATGGCGTCGCGCACCTCCTTGCGTTCGTAGAACTTCAGTCCCCCGACGATACGGTACGGCACACCGGAGCGGATGAAGACTTCTTCAATGGCCCGCGATTGGGCGTTCGTCCGATAGAACACCGCGGTGTCCCCGTAGCGACTCGACCCCCCCGACGACAAGGTCTTCACCTCATCGGCGATGAAGCGTGCCTCATCGTGCTCGGTGTCGGCAACGTACCCTGTCAGCAACGGCCCGTCCCCGCAGTCCGTCCACAGGTTCTTGTCCGGACGCCCCTGGTTGTGGACGATCAGGGCATTGGCCGCCGAGAGGATGTTCTGGGTCGAGCGATAGTTCTGCTCCAGCCGGATGGTCGTCGCAGACGGAAAGTCGTGAGCGAAATTCAGAATATTCTCGATCGACGCCCCCCTGAAGGCGTAGATGGACTGGTCGGAATCCCCCACCACCATCAATTCCGGAGGTTTGCCTTCCCCCGGGCCATTGGGGCTACACAAGAGCTGAATGAGAAGGTATTGCGCGTGGTTGGTGTCCTGGTACTCGTCCACCAAGACGTGGTGGAAGCGGTTCCGGTAGTGCTCCAGGACCGAGGGAAATTTCTGGAACAGCGTCACAGCCAGCATCAGCAAGTCGTCGAAATCAAGGGCTTGTGCTGTCCTCAGCCGCTCCTGATAGACGCCGTAAATCTCGGCGTAGAGCTGCTGGGGAAAGGCGGTGTACCGGCTGGCCGCCTGGGCGGAATCGATCAGAGCGTTCTTCTGGTCGGAGATCCACGACCGTACTGTCCGAACCGGAAACTTCTTGGTGTCGAGGTTCTTCTCTCGCATGATCGAACTGACCAACCGCCGCGAATCGGTGTCGTCGTAGATCGAGAACGACGTCGACACCCCGAGTTTGTCGATATCCGCCCGCAGGATGCGCACGCAGGCGCTGTGGAACGTTGCCACCCACATGAAACGAGATCTGTTGCCGACTAGCTCGGTGACCCGTTCGCGCATCTCCGCCGCAGCCTTGTTGGTGAAGGTGATGGCCAGGATGGCGCCCGGATGGACACCCCCGGCCCCGATCAGGTACGCGATCCGCCGCGTCAACACCCGCGTCTTTCCGGACCCGGCACCAGCCACCACCAACAAGGGCGATCCCGTGTGTGTGACCGCCTCGCGCTGCGGCGGATTCAGCCCCTCCAAAAGCCGGTCCGAGCTGGAAGCGCTCGCCGGTACCCAGTCAGATCCACCAGTACGCGGGCTGTCGGAACCCGAACCGCCCTGTGGTTCCCGCACCGGTACCGGAGCTTGCGGGGAAGAAAACAAAGATTCCACCAGGTCGGTGGGAAAAGCATCGTCGAACACGTCATCCATGAGGGCACCAACTCTACGACACAGCGCCGACAATGGGCTGGATTGACCAACCAGCCGGTTGCCGTACTCTGTGAGGCCGAATGGAGGTCAGGGACGAGCCAGGGTTAGTTCCCATGGGCTCGGCTCAACCTGCCACGTACACTAAAGGTATGGGAATTATTTCGTTTCTCCTTCTAGGACTCATCGCAGGTGCGGTGGCTCGTGCACTGGTTCCCGGCCGGATCGGGTCAGGCTTCATCTCCGCCCTCATCTGCGGAGTCGTCGGCGCCCTGGTCGGCGGCTGGCTGTCCTCCGCCATCTTCCACATCTCGCTGGGCACCTTCTGGGACCTGCGCACCTGGATCATCTCCATCGCCGGATCGGCCCTCGTCCTCACGGTCTGGGGAGCCCTCCACCGCAGCAAGACCAACTGAGCACATTTTGAAAGACACTGTGACGTCAGCCGGTCATCGGTCGTGATGGGATGTGGTCACCACTGGTGAAAGTGACAGTTCGTCTGTCGCTGCAGATGGTGAGCCTGACTCGCACGATCCGGTGTTCGGATGGCGGCACATGAACGTTCGCCAGCTCACACCAGTTTGCGGTCGGCCGCCCAGCGGGTCAGTTGATGCCGGTTCGACAGTTGCAGTTTCCGCAAAACGGATGACACATGGGTCTCCACGGTTTTCACCGAGATGAACAACTCCCGCGCCACTTCCCGGTACGAGTACCCCCGGGCGATCAGGCGCATGACCTCTTGTTCCCGGGAGGACAGCCGGTCCAGGTCCTCGTCCACCGACGTCACCTCGATCGACCCGGAAAAAGCGTCCAGGACGAACCCGGCCAACCGGGGTGAGAAAACAGCATCCCCCTCCGCCACCCGGCAGATGGCATCCACCAACTCGGTCCCCGAGATGGACTTGGTGACGTACCCCCGGGCTCCGGCCCGGATCGTCGAGATCACATCCTCGGCCGCATCCGAGACCGACAAGGCCAGATACTTCACCTCGGACAACCCGGCCTGTTTCATGACCTCGACGCCTCCACCCCCGGGCAGATGGACGTCCAACAGGACAACATCGGGATGAAGCTGCTGGATCGCGGCCACACCGGTGGCGACGTCCTCGCCCTCGCCCACCACGTCGACCGCCGACGATATCTCGTGGCGCACACCTGTGCGCAGCATCGCATGGTCGTCCACGATGACCACGCGGTAACGGCTTTCCTCAGCCATGACCAGTCCCTTCTTCATCCAGCGGCATCGACAAGTGAATCTCCGTACCTTCGCCGACGGTGGAACGCACATCGACCTTGCCGCCGTAGCGGGCCATGCGATCAATGATCGAGCGGCGAATACCCAGGCGATCCTGGTCGACGTCGTCCATCTCGAACCCGCAGCCACGGTCGCGGATATAGGCCTCCGCCCGTTGTGTGCTGATCTCAGCGTACACGTCGATCTTGTCGGCCCCCGAATGTTTGGCGGCGTTGAGGATGGCCTCGCGGGCGGCCCTCACGACCGCGTCGATTTCGACCGTCATCTCGTGGTCTCCCACGGTGACCAGTTCGACGGCGACCTGGTGAGTGGCCTCCAATTCGGCGATGACATCCTTCAACGCGGACGTGGCCGACTCGTCGTCGACGTGCTCGCCGTACAACCATTCCCGAAGCTCTTTCTCCTGGCTGCGGGCCAATTGGGAGACCGCTTTCGGATCGGTCGAACGTTTCTGGATGACAGCCAGCGTTTGTAGGACGGAATCGTGCAGATGGGCTGCCATATCCGCCCGGGTCTGAGCGATCAACTCTGCTTGCTTGTCCTCCTCAGACCGCGCCGGATGCACAATCCACGGCAGAATGAGGGCCAGGCACACCACCATCGACGTCCCGGCGATGAAGAACGAGAACAGCAACCGTTCCATCTGTTCGTCCATGTCGATCCCGACGGTTGACCAGATATCAGCTTGGACGAAGGTGCCGACCGCCCACACCATGAGGACGCCCAGCACCGACATCACGGCCTTGCCCCACCGCGGCCACCCAGTCTCGCGAGTCAGCCAAACCAGGCCGACCCCGATCCCCACCAGACTAATCCCCACGGCGTTTTGGCCGATGGCGCTGGTGTCGTACAACCTGATGACAAAGGCGATGCCCACACCGATCAGGCACGAGCCCACCCAGCCCGCGACCTGAGGCCACCTGGTCTTCGGCATCACCGTCCTCAGTCCCTGTCGTTCCGCTGCGACCAGGCCAATCGGGACCTGTTTCTCCTGACGCGGCAAGACCAGCCACAAGACGGCGTAGGCCACGGCTCCGGAAAACTTCCAGAAAGACGCCAGGACGAACGCGACGCGCACAGCCCAGACGGTGTACCGCGAGTGGGCGGCGAGCCCGGCGGCGACACCGGCGACGAGAGCCCGGTCGAAGCGCCGGAAAGCCCGGGGCACCTTGACCGACAGAGATTCACTCACCCCCTCAGCATGACATGAGTCCCCCGATTCCACCACTCATCCGGGCGCAGTTCGAACACATCCAGGACGGCGCGCGACACCCTCAACGACGGGGTCAGTTATCATTTTTTCAGTACGACAGGATCTGCTGGTGTCCGTACTGCCCGAAACCCGCTCAGGGGAAAACCAGGGGTGCACCTCATGGCGCTACCCATGGACGCGGGGCATTCTAGAGATATGAGACCAGCAACTCAGCTTCGACGCAACCTAGCCCACCGCAGAGTGGCGGGCGTGGCCGCCGGTCTATCCGATTTCTTCGGCATCGATGTGACGCTGATACGAGTATTGTTCATACTCAGTGTCTTCTTCACCGGTGGCGTGGGACCTCTGATTTAT
>WREX01000096.1 GCA_009779115.1 Propionibacteriaceae bacterium | reverse complement strand
ATCGATGGACGCCGAGCGCCAGATCAGCATCTACATCAATTCCCCGGGAGGCTCCTTCACCGCCCTGACGGCGATCTACGACACGATGGGCTTCGTCAAGCCGGACATCCAGACCGTCTGCCTAGGGCAGGCGGCATCGGCGGCGGCTGTTCTCTTGGCCGCCGGGACCAAGGGCAAGAGATTGGCCCTGCCGAATTCCCGGATCCTGATCCACCAGCCCGCGATCTCCGGTGACGGGGCGTACGGGCAATCCTCCGACCTGGAGATCCAGGCACGGGAGATCTTGAGGATTCGTTCCCAGATGGAGAACATGCTCGCCTCCAACACCGGCCAGCCGGTGGAGAAGGTGTCGCGAGACGTGGAGCGGGACAAGTACCTCACAGCCGAAGAGGCCAAAGAGTACGGGATCATCGACGAGATACTGAGCGGGAACTGAGCAATGACGCCTGTGACCGGTGGAAAGGGGCACCATGCCACGACTAGGGGAATCTAGTGAACTACTGAAGTGTTCGTTCTGCGGAAAGAGCCAGAAACAGGTCCGGAAACTGATCGCCGGGCCGGGGGTCTACATCTGCGACGAGTGCATCGACTTGTGCAACGAGATCATCGACGAAGAACTGACGTGCCCCAGCGAGGTCAACGTGGCCGACGCCCTGCCGAAGCCGGGCCAAATCCATGCCTTCCTCGATGAGTACGTCATCGGCCAGGATTTCGCCAAGAAAGCCTTGTCTGTGGCGGTCTACAACCACTACAAGCGGATCACCCTCGATCCGAAGTCAACCCCTCCCGGGCAGGAACCAATCGAGTTGGCCAAGTCCAACATTTTGCTCATGGGACCCACCGGATGCGGCAAGACCTATCTGGCCCAGACTCTGGCACGCATGCTCAATGTGCCTTTCGCCATGGCCGACGCCACGGCTCTGACCGAGGCGGGGTACGTGGGCGAAGACGTGGAGAACATCTTGCTGAAGCTCCTCCAAGCCGCCGACTACGACGTCAAGAGGGCGGAAACCGGGATCATCTACATCGATGAGATCGACAAGGTGGCCCGCAAGGCCGAGAACCCCTCGTTGACCCGGGATGTCTCGGGCGAGGGCGTCCAACAGGCTCTGCTGAAAATCTTGGAAGGAACCGTGGCCTCAGTGCCTCCACAGGGAGGGCGCAAGCATCCGCATCAGGACTACATCCAGGTCAACACCAACAACATCTTGTTTATCGTCGGTGGTGCTTTCTCGGGGTTGGAAGAGATCGTCGCGACCCGTCTGGGCAAGCATCCTCTCGGATTCACCACCGCCCAGATGGCTGCTGCTGTCAACAAGGATGAGTTGTTCCACCATGTCCGGCCGGAGGATCTTCACAAGTACGGCTTGATCCCCGAATTCATCGGCCGACTGCCCATGATCGCCGCAGTGGAAGGCTTGGATCGCAGTGCGCTGATCCGGATCCTGGTCGAGCCGAAGAATGCCCTACTCAAGCAGTTCCGCAAACTCTTCGAACTCGATGGGGTCGACCTGGAATTCACTGACGAAGCGGTCGCCGCGATCGCCGATCAAGCTCTGGAACGCGGCACAGGAGCGCGCGGCCTCAGGGCGATCGTCGAAGAAACCCTGCTGGATGTCATGTTCGAGGTGCCAGGCCTGACCGAGGTGGCCCAAGTGGTTGTGGAAGCCGGAGCGATCCGTGGGGAAATGCCCGTCACCTTGGTGCCGAAAGCCAAGCTCGTGCCCACCCGACAGGCCAAGGCGGCCTGAGTCCTGCGGATCACTGCTCGACGGGCTCCGCTGGAATCGGCGCAGTCGGAAGGGCTGGCCGGAATGCGATCGAGCGGAAAGCCAGCACGATCAGCCGAATGGTGAAGTACACCAGCGTCAGATTGCGCAGGGCCAAGATGACCACCGCAACCGATGTCAGCGGCTGCTCGCTGGTGAGGAAGCTGTACAACAGGGGATAGATGGCCTGGGTCAGGACGGTCAGGATGAGGGTCCACACCGCGATGTGCCGGGCCAGGCTCAGCGGTCCGACCAGGTGTTCGTCTTGGGCCAGATGTGTGGGCCGTGACATCCAGGAAAACAGATGTCCTTGGCTGGGCAAGAGTTCTGGATGACGGGCGGAGATCGTCAACAGTGCCGCCACTGGTCCGGCCAGCCAGATCATGTACTGCGGTGAGAAAGTCTTGTTGGTGATGATCATGATCAGGGTGGCGATGATCATCAGTGTGCCCGCCTCAATGGGTGTACGGTCCTTGCGCAAGAGCCACCCGATGTACAACACGAGCATGGTGAGGCCCCCGAGGATCGTGGCTCCCGTGGCGATATAGGTCGCCGTGACCGTTCCCGGGCCTCTCAACTCGAAAGCGTTGAAAGTGGAGTCCCACACCGTCCAGGTGTGGGGCGCGAACTGGCGGGCCAGCATCAATGGGGTCGCGTAGACGGATTCGATCTGAAGACCCCTGTCGGACTGCCAGGTCAGCGGTGAGATGAGGCGTTGCCACCCCGCGTACAACACCGATGCGATGGCCAAGGCTGCTCCGGTGCCGAAGAAACCGATGCTTGCTCGTCGTATGGCTTTCTTGTCGACCATCGTCGTCGGCCACAGCAGGGCAGGCCACAGTTTTATCGCCGCTCCCGCACCGATCATGGCCCCCGAGGTGAACCGTCGTGACCGGACGATGGCGATCAGACCCGCAGCGCTCAGGGCCGCGGTGAGGAAGTCCAGGCGCATGTAGATGATCGGTCCACTGGCCAGGACGAACCAGATCCAAAAAGCAGCGGCAGGACGGGGATTGGTGCCGTACTGTCTCGCGCTGCGCCACAGGACGTACCCCATCAGCGCGTCGCCGGCGATCGCGACGAGGATGAAGACGGCCACATAGCCAACGCGGGTTCCGAATCCGAGGATGTAGGGAATGGACAACAACCAGATCAGGGGAGTGGGGTATTCGACCAGGACGTCCTTGGCCGGAACGCCGTGGAAAAGGCTCCAGATGGATTCGTGATAGTAGATGACATCAGATTGTGTGTAGAATCCGGAGATCGCCCACATGGCGAACATTAAAATTCTCGTGCCGATCCACCAGCCGAGGGCGTGTCGATGGGTTGGCAAGAGCATGGAGTGCCAGATGGTAGACAACCAAGGCGGAAGGTTCCTGGGTGATCGTGCCATGATTCCTTTTCGAATGCCTATTCTTACATCAACCTAGGGTAGCAGTCCGGTGGACTGACCCGGGGCAGCGGGCGTCCAAGAGGCTTTCGTGGCGTGTCAGACGATACACTGAACTGTGGTGGGAGGTTGATCCCTAAGGGACGTGCCCATCGCCAGTGCCGTGGATCCAGGCATCCGTGGCCGCCACCTGAGTCAGAGATGATGGTCTATGAGCGTGACACTGCGTGCATCCGGGTTCCGGACTTCCGTGGGTGCCGCATGGGCCGAATTCCCGGTCAAAATCGGCTTGCTGGGTACGGCGATCATTGCCATCGGCTCGCTGACGCCGGCGTATTTGCCGCAGGCATCGCCGATTTGGCCAGTGCTGAGAAGCTTGAATCTGGCCGGGGAATTCGGCCGTGTCGCTGGGACCGTACTGACCGTCTCGGGGATTTTTCTCTTAGTCGATGCGTGGTTCCGCCTGCGCCATGAGATCTATGCCCGGCTCAACCCCTTGGTCATCATCGGCTTGTGGTCGCTGCCCTTCCTGGTCTCTCCTCCGATCCTCAGTCATGACGCCTATTCCTACGATGCTCAGGGCTGGATGATCCACAATGGACAAAACCCGTACGATGGTGGACCCACTCTGGTTCCTGGATTGTTTACCGACTATGCCCCGTGGCAGTGGCGCTACACCCCGGCGCCCTATGGGCCCTTGGGCCTGCAAATCGCTCATCTGGTGGTGGATCTGTCGGGTGGGCACCCCTGGCTGGCTGCCCTGTTGATCAGGATTCCGGCGCTGATCGGCGTGACCTGCATCGTCCATTTTCTTCCGAAGATCGCCCGGCGCATCGGGGCCGACGAACACCAAGTTATCTGGTTCGCCTGTTTGAACCCCCTGTTGGTGATCGACTATGTCGGCGGGGCCCACAATGACGCCTGGATGATGGGATTGGTCGTTGTCAGTCTCTGGTTGGCCCTCAAACCGGGGTGGTGGCCCCTCGCCGCGGTCGCCATCGGTGTCGGCGCCTCCATCAAACAACCTGCCATCTTGGGGGCGGTGTTCCTGCCTCTCCTGGCTCACCCGATCCCGTCCTGGCGCGATCTGAAAAGGTCGATGGCCGCCATCGGCAAGGCGGTGGTCAGTCTGGGCATCGCAGCCGGCGTCTTCGTCGTGATTTCGATCGCCTGTGGCCTGGGATTCGGTTGGCTCGACGCTTTGGGAGTCCCTGGGACGATCCCGTCGGCCAGCCCGTCGTACGGTCTGGGCGCCCTCCTCCAACTCATCATCGCCCCGGGGGGGACGAGTTGGCTCAACGGGACCATGCGGGTCGTCCTGGTGCTCGGTGTGCTGCTGATGCTGTACTGGATCCTTCGGTATGGTCTGAAAGAACCGTGGAAAGCCTTGTCATGGTCGTGGCTCACCGTAGCCTTGTCCGCCTCGGCCCTGCATTCGTGGTACCTGCTGTGGGGCGGCCTCATCCTTCCCCTGTCGACCACAAAGAGAAAAGTGCCGTGGCCAGCGATTGCCATCGTGATCTTCATGTTGGGTTATGCCGCTCTCAACATGGGCAATCGCAACGGTGTGTGGGCTGTTCTGGCAGCAGCCGTGTGCATGGTCGCCTGGCTGTCCCACATCGCCGTCTATCACCGGCTCTGGCCTGGCCTGCGCCAGAACTGGGTCTCCCATCGCTATGATCGCCAACCAGACACCCCTCCCGCAGCCGAGTCGTCCGGCCCGAACCCCAAGGAGTTGCCATGACCGAAATCCAAGTTGACGTGAAAGACTCGGTCGGCCACCTGGTCCTCAATCGCCCCCAAGCCCTCAATGCGCTGTCCTCGGACATGATCGACACTCTGACCTCGATCCTGACCCGGTGGGCTGACGACGACGCCGTACGAGAGGTCGAGATCTCCGGGGTGGGCAGGGCCTTTTGCGCCGGGGCCGATGTCAGGCAATTGCGCGGTCTGGTGCTTGATCGCAGCGCCGATCCGGTGGATTTCCTGGCCCGCGAATATCGTTTGAACCGTTTGATCGCGGCGTACCCGAAGCCGTACACAGCTATCATCCACGGGATCGCCATGGGCGGAGGTTTGGGCGTGTCCATCCACGCTTCCCATCGGATTGTCTCCACGGATACGGTCATGGCCATGCCTGAGACCATCATTGGGCTGTGGCCCGACGTGGGCATGTGCTACCACCTGTCGCGCGTGCCGGGCGAAGTCGGGACCTACATGGGGTTGACCGGCCTCAGCATCACCGGTGCAGACGCTGTGAAGTGCCACCTGGCCGACGACTTGGTTGCTCCCGGTGGTCCCGGGGCCGTCACACCCACCGACTGGATGGAACCGATGTTCGCCGGTCGTGATATCTCGGTGATCATGGACCGCCTGGAGCACTCGGAACTTCCCCAGGCGCGCGAAGCAGCCCGCGTGATACGTGTGCGATCCCCGCTGTCGGTCAGCGTGACCCTTGAGGCCCTGCGCAGGGCCGCCATCATGACCGTGGACGAGGTCTTCGACCAGGACCTGCGTTTGGGGGCGTTCTTCACTCGACGCCCAGATTTCGTCGAAGGAGTACGGGCACAACTGATCGACAAGGACTTCGCACCGGTGTGGAGCCACGCCGGTGTCGAGGACGTCACCAGCGACGAGGTGCGAGCCGCCTTCGACGGGTGAATCCCGGCGGTCCTACCCGCTGTGCAGGGTGATGATCGGGATTTCTGGATCGGCGCCGACGCGGACCGGAGGGCGGAAAGTACCGACTCCCCGCGAGGTGAAAGATGTCACCCCGTCGATCTCATGCACCGAACTGAGCGCCGGCTGGGCTAAGAGTTCGAGGTATCCCAGCGGCCACAGCTGCCCCCCATGGGTGTGGCCCGACAAGACGAGACTGACTCCCACCTTGGCCGCTTGTCCGCGGTCGTCCTCGGCTTGGACGGGCTCATGGGCCACCAAGACTGTGAAGGTATTGGCGGGCGCCCCTCCGCGCTGGACGGCAAGACTGAGGTTGGGCGCCCATTCTCCTTTGCCCTGGCGATCGTTGATCCCCAGAATCTGAACGGTCTGGTCCCCCCGCTGGAGCAGGATGGCATTGTTTTCCAGCACTCTGAGCCCCAACGACGAGTAGTAGTCCATCCATTCCCCGGCATTCGAGAAGAACTCATGATTGCCTGTTGTGACCACGACTCCGTAGGGAGCGCTCAAGTTCTTCAGGGGGGCCAGTTTGGGGCCCAGATCCTTGACGTACCCGTCCGCGATGTCTCCAGCCAGGACGATCAGATCGGGATGGGCGGCGTTGACCTGGTCCACCACCATGGGCAGGAACGAATCCCGGGTCATGGAGCCGATGTGCAGATCGGCGACCAGCGCAATGGTCATGCCGTCAAAGTTGGAGGGAAGAGTGGGGAACGTGAGATTCACCTGGGTGACAGCTGGTTCCTGGGCTTTGACGAATCCGTATCCAGTGATGATGAGGCTGAGCACCAAGGCCAGGGCCGTCAGCAGACGTACAGTGTGCAGACGAGCACGTCGTGGGGGTTTGAGGGCGGGGGTGTCATCGCCGATGTCCGGCGCCAGTTCCGCAGTCGGATGAGTCGGTTGGTCATGGTCGGTGGAGGGGGAGTCCGTGTCCTGGTCAGCGTCGCTGACATCTGCGGTGATCACTTGCGTGCCAGTGTCATGGCCATCGGAGTCTGGACTGTCATCGGTGGCCGACCCGATGATCTGTCCGGCCTGCGCATCAAGGCCCCGCTTGTCAGGCCCGGTGACCGAACGTTTGCGCGTGGCCAGCCACCAGATCAGGTCCAAGAGCAAGATGATGACCAGCATGAGCCCGAAGTAGAAAACCACCGCGATGCCCGCCGACGCGGCCAGCATGGGCAGGCGGAAGACGGTCGGCGCCATGTTGAAGGCCAGGTCGGGGGACAGGAACGACACCAGCGATGCCACCCCCAGAATTGCGCTGATCCACAGTGTGAGCTGCTTCTTCGCCTTCAAGACCTTAGTGAGAAGGAAAAAGAGACCAACCCCCACCGCTATGGCGGCGACGATGTCGCGCGCCCAAACCCATTGATGCATGTGTGCCGTACGACTTCCTGGCCGTGTCAGTCGTACTCGACGATGACGGGGGCGTGATCCGAGACCCGGGATTCATAGGATTCAGGCTTATCGGTGTCGCCGAAGACGGCCCTGTCAGCCAGACCGGGGGTGGACAAGTGATAGTCGATGCGCCAGCCGTACCCTCTCTGCCAAGAGGCTCCGCGCCAACTCCACCAGGAATAGGGTCCCTGGTCGTCGGGGTGGAGGCAGCGCACGACGTCAGTCAGCCCCAGATCCAGTTGATCGGTCAGCCATTCCCGTTCTTCGGGCAGGTATCCGTCCAAAGGTTTCTTGGAATGGTTGTTGTAAAGGTCCTGCGGTGTCCGGGCGATGTTGTAATCCCCGAGGACGGTGAAGGACCGGCCGGACTGTTCCGCCTGGGCGATCCGGGTCTGGATGTGCGTGGCAAACTGGGCGCAAAACCGCATTTTTCGCTCGAACT
>WREX01000095.1 GCA_009779115.1 Propionibacteriaceae bacterium | reverse complement strand
GTGGAGGCACGCTGGCTCGTCGGGCGTCGTTCAACAGACGTCCAGTCTGCCTTCACGCCACCCGCCGACCCATCGCACCCCCACAGTGTCGCTCGCGACGCCAGCAATCGGTGCATTCGGGCTTACCCCTTTCCATGCGAATCAGTCCTTGCATCGGAGTATGTATACGTATACAGTGTACGTATACATTATAACGGCCGAACGGTCGTCCAGGGCACGAACCGGTCGGGCCCACTGATTTCTGATGGAGGTCACCCCATGTCCGCTTCCCCAAACACCGATGGAGCTGTCACCCTCAAGAAGCCATCCGGTGATGCTGCGTCGCAGGGCAGCACCCAGGCCGTTCGCGCCACGGTGGAAAACGTGATCGCAGATATCCGCGAGCGCGGTGACGCTGCTGTTCGCGAGTACTCACAAAGGTTCGACAACTACGCACCGGACTCCTTCCTCCTCACATCCCAACAGATCGAAGAAATACTCGCCCGCGTGCCGAAGCAGGTCATCGACGACATCATGCTGGTTCAAGAGCAGGTTCGATTCATGGCCCAGCGCCAACTCGAATCCCTGACGGATTTTGAGATCGAGACCTTTCCGGGGGTCAAGCTCGGCCAGAAGAACGTTCCCATTCAGGCGGCAGGCGCGTACATCCCCGGGGGGAAGTACCCACTGCTGGCCAGTGCACACATGACGATCGTCACCGCCAAGGTGGCAGGTGTTGAGCGGATTGCCGCGTGCACCCCGCTGATCAAAGGTGAGGTGCCCGATGCCACCATTGCTGCCATGCATCTGGCGGGCGCTGACGAAATCTATTTGCTCGGTGGAATCCAAGCAGTCGCAGCGATGGCAGTCGGCACTGAGACCATCAAACCTGTCGACATGCTGGCCGGCCCCGGAAACGCCTTCGTCGCGGAAGCGAAGCGGCAGTTGTTCGGCGAGGTTGGCATCGACCTCTTCGCGGGTCCGACTGAAGTGCTGATCGTCGCTGATGAGCACGCAGACCCCTTCATTGTCGCTGTCGACTTGCTGTCACAAGCCGAGCACGGCCCGGATTCACCCGCCGTGCTCATCACCACCAGCGAGCAGCTCGGCCGCGAAGTCATCGACTATATCGACACCTTGCTCGTCGACATGCCAACGAAGGACTACGCCGAACCCGCTTGGCGGAATTGGGGAGCTGTGTACGTTGTCGAGAACTTGAAGCAGGCGTACTGCCTCGCGGATGAGTTCGCCTATGAGCATGTGCAAATCCTGACCGAAAACCCACGGGAGGCGTTAGCAGAGATGCACAACTATGGCGCCATCTTCCTCGGCGAAGGCACGTGCGTCTCATACGGTGACAAGGTGATCGGCACCAACCACGTCCTGCCAACGCGCGGCGCCGCGCGCTATACCGGTGGTCTGTGGGTGGGCAAGTACTTGCGTACCGTCACCTATCAAGAGGTCACCGACACGCAGTCGAGCATCTTCTTCGGTGACTTGTGCGGACGCGCGGCTCGCGTGGAGCGTTTCGAAGGGCATGCCCGCTCTGGTGATGTGCGCGCCGCCAAGTATCGTCGAACCGGTTTGCCATGGTCCGATCACACGTACGCGAACTGACTGGAAAGCCGCCATGCAGTCCTCGCTGAGTGGGAAGACGGCGCTGGTCGTTGGCGCGGGCCGGGGGCTTGGAGCGGCGATTGCCGACGCAATCGTCGACGCCGGCGGTATCGTCTACGGCACCAGTCGTGATCCTCGAACGGCGGCTCAGATTGCCGAACGCTACGGCACGGTTCCTCTCAGCGTGGACATTCGCGTCCTTGACTCGATCAGGAGTGCGATCGCGCAAGTGTTCTCGCAGGCGGGGTCCATCGACCTGCTCGTCAACAATGCTGGGGTGAACGCTCCACAGGCCGCGCTGGACGTTGACCCGGATAGCTGGAATCTCGTCCACGAAACGAACGTGCGCGGCGTCTTCTTCACTAGCCAACTGGTGGCCCAGCAGTGGGTCCAGCGCCAGATCGCTGGTTCGATCGTGACGGTCGCCTCGCAAGCAGGGTTGGTGGCGATCGAGGATCGAGCAGCTTACGGGAGTAGCAAGGCGGCGGTCATCCACCTGACCAAGCAACTCGCGTACGAGTGGGCGCACTACGGGATCCGGGTGAACGCAGTAGCCCCCACCTTCGTACGTACCGAACTCACAGCCAGTACGCTCGCGGATCCCCAACGGGCGAAGCGGCTGCTCGACGGTATTCCACTCGGGCGCTTCGGCTCTCCCAATGAAGTAGCAGACTGCGTTGTGTTTCTTCTGGGCGAGTCAGCATCTCTCATCACCGGTCACACTCTGGTGATCGATGGTGGTTACACCATTCACTAACACCAAAGGAGCAAGGATGAAGACCGAGATCGGACCCATCGCAGTGGTGGGTGGCGGCTATATGGGCGGTGGCATCGCCCAAGTGTTCGCGTTGGCGGACCACCTGGTTCGCGTCGCAGACCGCGACGCTGCAACGGCCATCAGTGCCGTGCAGCGCCTCACCGATCAGGCGACACGTTTCGAGGAACTAGGACTCATGCCACCGGGAGCCGCAACCATCATCCGAAAGAACCTCCGGGCTGCCGATTCAGTCGAGGCCGCCGTCGACGGGGTGGGATACGTGACCGAGGCCGTACCCGAGGATCTCACACTGAAACAGGAGACTCTTCGGCGGGTGTCGGCCGCGCTGGGAGCTGACGCGGTGATCGGCACCAACACCTCGGCATTGCCCATTGAATCCCTGGCTCCTGCGGTCGCCGACCCGACGCGTTTCCTTGGAGTCCACTGGATGAACCCGGCCCCATTCGTCCCCGGAGTCGAGTTGATTCCCTCGTCACTGACAGCGTCTGAGACCATCAACGCGGCGGAGGAACTCATCCGCAGCCTTGGCAAGGAGACCGCGCGTGTGTCCGACACACCAGGGTTCGTCGCAAACCGCCTGCAGTTCGCTCTGTACAAGGAGGCGGTGTCAATCTTCGAAGAGGGCACAGCGACCCCGGCACAGATCGACGCTGTCGTTCGGACAACCTTCGGCTTTCGGCTGGCCCTCTTCGGGCCGTTCGCCATTGGCGACATGGCCGGTCTCGATGTCTACCGCGCATCCTATGAGACCTTGCACAAGGCTTATGGGGAGCGTTTCGCCCCTCCGGAGAGCCTGGACCGCATGGTCGGGGAAGGGGACTTGGGTCTGAAGTCTGGCGGTGGTTACCTGCGCATCGACACCGACAATCGTGACGACCTGATGGCGTACCGCGATCTTGCTTATGCCCGCTTGTCAGCACTGAAAGCCGCTCTCGGAGCAGCCCCGGGTCTCTAGTCGCGTCTATCTGGAGAGCTGACAGCCTGGCATCGCCTGCACGTGGCCTGGGTGATGATGTCGGCCAGGTCTCGCGGAGTCGACCACAGAGGCCAATGTCGCTCGCCCGGTGCGCCGCAGCCGGGACAAGGTATTTCAGCAGGTTCCCAGGTGGCGTATTGCTGCGAGAATTCGATGATCAGGCATAGGTTTGATGAGACAAGTCCGCCCCATGAACGGCACATGAGCATGACTTGTTTCATGGCAGAATGACGACGTGAAGCAGAATCAGGTAATGGTCCTTGGGATTGTCCTTGGCCTTGTCATCCTCGTTGCGACGGAAATCATGTCTGACCCCAACCCGCTTAACCTGCCCGATTCGGTATCAACACCCATATTGGTCGTGGGATTGGTCATCGGGTCTCTCGTGTTGGCCGCTGGGATCTTGGGTCCGACCATCTTTCAAGGCACGGCCATCAAGGACGGAATAGCAGGCTCGCTGGAGGTGATAGGCGTCAGTATGGCACCTCGTAGTGCCGTGTACGGGAACATCAGCATTATTGGCGTACTGTCCGTTGCGGACTTCCCAGCGATTCAGGTCAACTACTCCGGGATGTGCAAGGTGAGCCGTTGGCCTGACACCGGCACTGTTCTGCCCGTCAGAGTCGATCGGCAGAACCACAGCAAGTTCGCCATCTTGTGGGACCAGGTGCCCAGCGGCACGGATCAAGCCACCCAGGTCGCCCAGATGGTGGCCAACCAAATGAACCACCAGCCCGGATCGCCCACCCTGATGACGGGCTTCGTGCCGCCCAACGCCCTGTCCGCGTCAATCGTGTCAGTCACCCCCACAGGCGCGGTCGTTGATGGGAAGACAGAGATGGTCATCGCCTTGAAGATCAACCACCCGGACGGGTCCATCCAAGACGCCCAGATCACCAAGAATGTCCCACCCATACTGATGCCCCAACTCACACCCGGCCGGATCATCCAGGTCATCCCCCAGGGCGATAGCTGGACAATGGCCCTCACGCTGCCCGCAAGCGCCTGATTCTGGGCCCACTCAATCACGGATGTTGTGCGTCCTGGAGTCCACGCTGAAAGTAAAGGCCCAAAAACTTTCAGCGTGGGCCCGACGCTGAAAGTTGAGTTACAGCGTCGCGGTTACGTTGCAAGGCCACGCACAGCAGGTTGCATGATGCGGAGAAATCGACATTTATTGGTGTGTGCTCAGCAGGCGCGGTCAGATTGGATGAACTCAGGTAACAAAGTCGGCTCCAAATTGACGTCCAGTATGGCGCCCCTCGCAACATCAGCGATCGTTGGCTTTAGGCTTGATAGTCCATCGGCATTTCTAAAACCTCCAAGATCTCTGGTGCACACCAAAGTTCGCCCCCTCCCCGACCGTACGTGCCAAGACTTTGCAGCCATCCGCGGGTTTCGGCCTTTCGGATGAGATTGCGCACCCCTGGATTGGTCAGTCCGATGGCAGTTTCTACCGACCGTACTGTCACAATCGGATGGCGTGTGATCACGTCCACAAGGCGTACCAGGTTTGATCGCTCCTGGCTAGCCTGACTGTGGTACTTCTCACGTAGGGCGATCAACCGACGAGTTCGAATGACCGCGTCCGTGGCCTGCGCTCGGACAGCGCCAAAGAAAAAGGTGAACCAACCCTCAATGTCTCCTCGCTCGCGTACTGCTTGAAGCCGCTCGTAATACTCGTCGCGGTGAGTCTCGAAAAAGTTGGACAAGTAGAGCAGGGGCTGAGGCAGTCTTCCCCTGTCCATCAGCAGTAGGTTGATCAGCAGCCGCCCAATGCGACCGTTGCCGTCCAAGAATGGGTGGATAGTCTCAAATTGGTAGTGCATGAGAGCAGCCTGGACCAGAGCGGGCAAGGCGCGCCCATCGTGGTTCACGAACTTCTCCCAGTCGGACATCAGCTCGCCGATGTGTTGCGGTAACGGGGGAACATAGGCGGCGGTCTCAGGGGTCGCTCCTGCGCTCCCGACCCACACCGGGGATCGCCGTAACTCCCCAGGAGACTTCTCCTCGCCGCGTACGCCTTGCAACAAGACCTCGTGGACCTCCAGAACCAGTCTTTGGGTAATGGGCAATGTCTGCGCCAGTTCATAAGCCCGTTGGGTGGCGGCGATATACCTGTGCACCTCGGCGGTGTCGTCGTTGCCCGCGTCGGCGCTCACCTCTGATCGGAAAACATCAGACAGCGATGCTTGCGTACCCTCAATTCGGGAGCTTGCCAGTGCCTCGCGCCGCTCGTACGGGCCGATCAGGAGGCTTGGGTCCGTGATCAGCATTCCGAGTCCCTGCAACAAACCCAGGGATGCGTCCGCTTCCGACAGTTCAGCCACACAACTGGGTGTGAGATCGAGGTCCCGTGGAATCGGTTTGGGCAGATAGTACGTAAAGGCGAACTGTTGGCCTGGTTCACGAGTGGGCCCACCGAAGGGCGAGTCAACGAATCTTGCGGCATCCATGAGCCCACTCTACAACTGAAAGCCGAAAAACTTTCAGCGTGGGCCCGACGCTGAAAGTTGACTTACAGCGTCAAGGCCACTCTACAAGTCAGAGGTCACCAGGTTGTAGCCGAAAAAACCAGCATGCTGCAGCGCCGAAAAGGTTACCTCTCGCCAGGTCGATCCCCAGTTGCTCGCCTGGTTGGCCGGACACTGGCACCTGGTCGCGTACTGCCGCTTGCGCCAACAGATTCGCTGGTTCCGCCTCGACCGCATCCAACAAGCCACCCTGACGACGCAAACCGCGTCAGACATCCCCCTAGCCGACATCGGAGAACCCCCACCATCAGCCCGCCCCGTCACAGCAGCTAGTGCAGGGTCCCCATTAGACGTACACCCCAATGAGGCGAGCAACAGTGCGCTGGATCTCATCAAGGGTTGATGGGCTGATCCGACCGTAGAGTTCCTCGCTGAGACGAGTGGAGTCGATGGTACGGACCTGCTCGCACATCGCCTCGGCCTGGATACCGTGCAGTGTCACTCCTATTCTGGTTGGCCATCCACGAATGACCGTCGTCATGGGAACAGCGATAGCGCGCGGTCCCAGTGAGACGACTGAGATAATGATGACCGGTCGGGTCCCCTTCTGTTCTACGCCACGAGTCGGGTCAAGGTTGGCGTAATAGACATCACCGGGATTGAGGCTCACGGCGTGGGTTCCCAAGGATCCATGGCGCTGTCGAGATTAGCCTCATCCCACTCCTGTGATTCCCTCACAGCTTCATCATCCCATTCGATTGCCGCCACGGAACGCAGAAACTCTGCTTGCTCAAGTTCACGCAGAGCCAAGCTAATGAAGTCCGCCTGCTTGAGCCGACGCTCCACTGCCCCCGACCGAATTTGATCGCGCAAACTGACAGGTACGCGAATCGTCGTCTCTTCAGAAGGACTCATACATTTAGTATACGTGTTTCTCTACACGATGGTTCATCCTCCCCCACCCGCACTTCGCGGATGGGGTGGTCTATCTCAATGATCCAGCGGCTCATCGCCTTGAAGATCAACTCCCCCGACGGGTCCATCCCAGACGCCCAGATCACCAAGAATGTCCCACCCATACTGATGCCCCAACTCACACCCGGCCGGATCATCCAGGTCATCCCCCAGGGCGATAGCTGGACAATGGCCCTCACGTTGCCCGCAAGCGCCTGATTCTGGACCCACTCAATCACGGATGTTGTGCGTCCTGGAGCCTACGCTGAAAGTAAATGACCAAAAACTTTCAGCGTGGGCCCGACGCTGAAAGTTGAGTTACAACGTCAAGGTCAAACTGCAAGACAAAGCCCGGTTGGTGACAGCCGGAAAAACCAGAATGGTACAGACCTGCTCAACCAGCACGTTGCAGACAGACTCAGAACCCGAGCAGCAACGCGTCAGACCACTGCTCGTCACACATCATCTGTGGTTCCTTGAAGAACCGCGACTCACCCTGCGACGTATTCAAGCAGGACCCTCAGGCCAGGATGTACCAGAGTCCGGCGGCGAACACGGCGTACAGGATGGCCACCACGGCTAAACGGAGGGCGGTCAGTCGGCGTAGATGCATCATGGTGAGCAGGTAGATGATCGCGACGGCTGTGATCGCACCTGACCAGAGGAGCGCGGGGCTGAGCATCCAGGGGGTGAAGAGGATGCCCAACCCGGATGGGATGGTCGCCTGGATCATCATCGAACCGGAGATATTGGCCAAAGCCAACGATGTTTTTCCTTGTCGAACCCAGATGATGGCATTCAGTGTTTCTGGTAGTTCGGTGGCGATGGGTGACAACAGTACGGCGGTGACGGCTGCGGGGAGCCCCAGCATCGGGCCGATGGCGTCCAATTGCTGGACGAAGAACTGTGAG
>WREX01000094.1 GCA_009779115.1 Propionibacteriaceae bacterium | reverse complement strand
TCTGACGGCGTGGGACGCTGATCCGTGCCGCGCCAGAGACTAGCATCCGAACAGATGTTCTATGGAGGTGCCCATGCTGGTGCTCGGAGTCGATCCGGGATTGACCCGCTGTGGAGTCGGGGTTGTCGAGGGAAGCCCCGGCCGGGCGCGCCTGCTCGCCGCCGGAGTCATCCGGACTGATGCCGGGCTGGACACCTCCCGCCGCTTGCTCGCCATCGAGACCGGCCTGGAGGAGTGGATCAGCCAGTACGACCTGGACGTGGTCGCCGTCGAACGGGTCTTCGCCCAGCACAATCTGATGACCGTGGTCGGAACCGCCCAAGCCGCCGCGGTGGCCATGCTCGTGGCGGCCCGGCACAATCTCCCGGTCCACCAGCACACGCCCTCCGAGGTCAAGGCTGCCATCACCGGCTCGGGCAGGGCGGACAAAGCCCAAGTCGGAACGATGGTCTGCCGGATCCTTCACCTCGACGAAGCTCCCAAACCGGCTGACGCCGCCGATGCCGTCGCCTTGGCCATCTGCCATTCCTGGCGCGGTGCCGCCGCCGAGCGGCTGGAAGAAGCCGCCCATCTGGCCAACGCTCAACGACCCGGACTGGCTCAACGGCTCCATACGAGGAAGGTGCTGGCATGATCTCGCAACTGACCGGAACCGTTGCCGACCTGCGCCCTACCTCAGTGGTGCTCGATGTCTCCGGCGTCGGATTCCTGGTCGCCTGCACCCCCAACACCTCGGCCGGTCTCACCCGGGGGACTACGGCCACCCTCCACACCCATCTGGCCGTACGCGAGGACGCGCTGACGCTGTACGGCTTCTCCTCGCCGCACGAGCGCGAGGCCTTCATCATGGTCCAGTCGGTGACCGGCATCGGGCCCAAACTAGCCCTGGCCATCGTCAGCCACCTGACGGCATCCCAGGTGCGCCAAGCCATCCTGGCCGAGAACCTAGTGGCCTTGTCGAAGGTCCCGGGGGTGGGGCGCAAGACTGCTCAACGCCTAGTCCTGGAGTTGAAGGACAAAGCGGCCGCCTTGCCCGGAACCACCGATCAAGCCACGCCCGACCGCTCCGGATGGCAGGACCAGGTGGTGACCGGACTGCAGGGACTGGGCTACTCCGCCCGCGACGCGGACGCGGCCTGGGAAGCGGTGCGCGAGCAAGCCGGGGACGGGTCCGCCACAGTGTCCGACCTGATGAGGGCCGCCCTGAAGTCCTTGGCGAAGGGCTGAGATGGACGACTATTCTCCCCTCGATCCTGCCCGTACTCCCGACGAGGTCGCGGTCGAAGCGGCCTTGCGCCCAGCAGAACTGGCCCAATTCCTCGGCCAGCCCCGTGTTGTCGACCAACTAGGGTTGCTGCTGGACGCGGCCCGGCGGCGGGCCTCTGTTCCTGACCATGTTCTCTTGTCAGGCCCTCCCGGATTGGGCAAGACCACCTTGGCGATGATCATCGCCCACGAGATGTCCGCCCCCTTGCGCATCTCGTCTGGACCAGCCATCCAGCACGCCGGCGACCTGGCCGCGATCCTCTCGGGGCTGAGCCAGGGCGAGGTCTTCTTCCTGGACGAGATCCACCGGATGTCCCGCCCGGCCCAGGAGATGCTCTACCTGGCCATGGAGGACTTCCGGGTGGATGTGGTCGTGGGCAAGGGTCCAGGTGCGACGGCCATCCCGTTGGAAATCCCACCCTTCACCCTGGTCGGGGCCACGACCCGGGTGGGCCTGCTCCCCGGTCCCTTGCGCGACCGCTTCGGCTTCACCGCCCAACTCGACTACTACGACGAAACGACCCTGGACTCAATCGTCACCCGCTCTGCCACCGTCCTCGGCATCGAGATCGACCCGGGAGCCGCCCAGGTGATCGCCTCACGCTCCCGCGGCACTCCCAGAATCGCCAACCGGTTGCTGAGACGGGTCAGGGATTTCGCCCAGGTACGCGGGTCCGGCCTTGTCACCCCGGATGCGGCGGAATCGGCCCTCGACCTGTTCGAGGTGGATCCCCTGGGCTTGGACCGTCTCGACCGCGCGGTGCTCCAGGCTGTGTGCGTCAAGTTCGGCGGTGGTCCGGTGGGCCTGAGCACCTTGGCCATCGCAGTCTCAGAAGAGGCAGAGACAGTTGCGGAAGTGGCCGAGCCTTTCCTCGTACGCCTGGGTTTTCTGATGCGCACCCCCCGCGGACGGGTGGCCACCGCTGCCGGTTTCGCCCACATCGGTCTTCAGATGCCTCGTCAACCTGATCTGTTCACATGACCGTACTGTGCGTCGGATTCTCGTTTGCTGCCCAGATAACGGTAGGCTTGGTGAGGTTGTCCATCGAACCGGGCGGAGCGAGACATGAGCTTTGAACTGATTATCATCCTTGTGATCATGGGGGTGGTGATGTATCTTCTCATGATTCGGCCTGCCAGGAAACAACAGCAGAAGCAGCAACAGATGATGAATGCACTGGAAGTGGGGTCCCGGGTCATGTTGGGTTCGGGTATCTACGGAACGATTCGTCACCTGGGCGAGAAGCAGGCTGTCATCGAGATTTCCCCTGGTGTGGACCTGACGGTCATCCGGGCAGCCATCCGGGGTCCGGTCTCCGAGGACGAGGAGGAGTTCGAATACTCCACCGAGCCGGACGACGACCGGGACATTCATGCCGACACCATGGCGGCATTCGAGGCCGATCTGGCCTCGCCCAACGCCGCTGAGCCGGCATCCCACGACGACCAGGCGACCGATCCGGCGCCTGAGACTGACGACCAGAGCCCTGAGCCCGACCCTGGCGACGAGAAGAACAACGAGAAATAAGGGGACATCGTGGCTGCAGTTTCATCTCGTCGGCGTCGCCCAGTGGTGACGCTGATCACTTTCTTGGTGATTCTGATCCTTCTAGTGGCCATCATGGCCCTCTCGCGGTCCTGGACCCCCAAGTTGGGTCTCGACCTGAGTGGCGGGACCACGATCACCTTGACCGCGACCAATTCCTCTGGCTCCGGCCAGGTCGACCAGACGAGCCTCGAACAGGCCAGGACCATCATTGAGAACCGCGTCAACTCTCTGGGAGTCGGCGAAGCGTCAGTGACGACGACGGGCAATAACCAGATCCAGGTCAGCGTGCCCAACGTCCAAGGAGACGCTTTGGTTGAGATGGTCGGGCAGACCGCTCAACTGGAGTTCCGCCGGGTCTACCAGATGGCCCAGGCCACGATCCCCACTCCTGGGCAGGCGACGGAATTGCCCCAGCTGCCGCCCTCGGCCCCCATCTTGTCCGTCACGTCGTCGGCCGACCCGCTCGACACTTTGCCCCCCTCTGGAGGCCAGGTCACTTTCTCGTTCACCGTGTCCAATGTGGGCACCGCCCCAGCCACGGGACTGACCGTCGCTTCTTCCGACTTCTCCGGAACAGGCACTCTGTCCGACATCACCTGTCCGCAGGACACGATCAATGCCGGTGACAAGGTGGTGTGCACGGCCACGTATGCCGTCACCGATTCCGATGTCTCGACAGGATCGGTGACTGCCACGGTCACCGCCACCGGCACAGCCCCCGACGGAACCACGAGTGTGACCTCCCAATCGTCGATGGTGACCGTGCCGACCGCCTCCGACCAGGCGAGCAGACTCTCGCTGATCGACACCCAGTTGGCCTGGACTCCTTCCACTGACGACACGACCAATTTCACCGACTTCAACTGCGGGGACCCTGAGACCCAGACCTGGGATCAGCCCTTCTTCGCCTGCACCCGCGACGACGTGGCCTCGACCTCTGGAACCTACAAGTATTTGCTGGGTCCGCGTTTGATCGAGGGCAGTCTGGTCCAGACGGCAGCCGCCGGAATACCGTCGGGTTCGGTCGCGTGGACGGTCACGCTGAACTTCAACTCGTTGGGCACGGCTTTGTTCTCCGAGGCGACCGGCACCCTGTTCGGCGCCACATCACCGACTGACCAATTCGCCATCGTCCTGGACGGCCAGGTCATCTCAGCGCCGTCCGTCAGTGCGAAGATACCCGATGGGTCGGCCCTGATCTCTGGGTCCTTCACCCAGGACTCAGCGACTAACCTCGCCAACGTCTTGAAGTACGGCGCCCTGCCGCTGAGTTTCGAGTTGTCCAACGTGGACACCGTCTCCGCCACCCTGGGCGGCAACCAGTTGACGGCCGGCCTGATCGCAGGCGGCATCGGTCTGATCCTAGTCATCATCTACTCGATCATCTATTACCGCGGCCTGACCCTGCTCGTGTTCACCTCTTTACTCATGGCCGGTGGTGTGACGTACTCCCTGGTGGTGTTGCTGGGGCAAGCCGTCGGCCTGGCCTTGTCACTGCCAGGCCTGGCCGGAGCGATCGTGGCCATCGGCGTGACAGCGGACTCGTTCGTCATTTTCTTCGAACGAGTCCGAGATGAGGCCCGAGAGGGCCGAAGTATCCGCACCGCGGTGGAAACGGGCTGGGACAAGGCTCGTCGTACCATCGTGGTGGCCGACGCGGTGTCTTTGCTGTCCGCGGTGATCCTGTACATCTTGTCCATGGGCACAGTGCGAGGATTCGCCTTCATGCTGGGGCTGACCACCGCTGTCGACCTGGCCATGATCTTCTTCTTCACCAAACCCTTGATGTCCATCCTCGTGCGCACCACATTCTTCGGAACCGGGCGCAAGGGCTCCGGCTTCGAAGCCGAGCACCTGGGCATCGCGGCCACCCGACGACCCCGGCCACGCGGCCTTGCTGCAGCGAAGGAGGCCTGAGATGTCCGACACCGATACTCTCGACAAGACCCCGACCCCTGCGAGCGAGGAACGTCCGGTGAAGAAGGTCGGTTTCGCCCACCGTCTGTGGACGGGCGAGATCTCCTATAATTTCGTCGGGCATGCCAAGTGGTATTACATACTGTCCAGCATCTTGATCGTCGTTGCGATCGTGTCCCTGCTCACCCGGGGCTTGCAACTAGGCATCGAGTTCAGGGGCGGCTCGGATTTCCAGGTAGCCGTCTCCCAAGTGACGAACTCCACCCCCGATGACTTCCGTGAGGCGGTGATCAATTCCGGTGTGTCGGGAATGGACTCCAGCACCGTGACCACGATCGGAGGCAACAGGGTCTCCATCGAAACCCGTTCCCTGGATGTCGACGAGCAGGTCAAGGTCCGCCAAGCCATCGCCGACAAAGCCGGGACGACTTCCGAACAGGTCGACTACCAACAGATCGGCGCGTCCTGGGGCAAACAGGTCACCCAATCGGCGCTGATCGCCCTGGTCGTGTTCCTCGTCTTGGTCTCCTTGTTGATGGGCATTTATTTCCGCGATTGGAAGAAGTCGATCTCCGGCCTGGTGGCCCTGATCCATGACCTGATCATCACGGTCGGCTTGTATGCCCTGGTTGGGTTCAGCTTCACCCCGGCGACCCTGACCGGTCTGCTGACGATTCTCGGGTACTCCTTGTATGACACGGTGGTGGTTTTCGACAAGGTACGAGAGAACACCTCTTCGTTGGACGACTACAAAGCCACCTACTCCGAAGCGGCCAACCGCTCGGTCAACCAAGTCCTGGTCCGGTCCATCAACACGACTGTCATCGGCGTTCTCCCGGTGGCCGCCATCTTGTTCGCCGGCTCCTTCATCCTGGGGTCGGGGCCGTTGGAGGACATCGGCCTGGCCCTGTTCGTCGGAATGATCATCGGGGCCTACTCCTCGATCTTCATCGCGACACCGTTACTGGTGACGATGAGAATGGCCGAACCGGGGATGAAGCAGCAGGCCCAGCGGGTGGCCAATCGCCGCGAAAAGCTGGCGAAGGCGGCTGCCAGCAAGCCAGAACCCCAATCGGAGCCTTCAGGGTTCATCATCGAGACGGAGTCGTCGGACACTCCTCCTGAGGTGTTCATCCGCCAGCAACCGGTCAAGACCAGCCGTTCCAAGAGGGTGAAATAGTCGTGATCGCTGCGGATCCGCGGCTTGAGCTGATCGCCTCCCACATCAAGGACGTCCCGGATTTTCCGAGACCCGGGGTGATCTTCAAAGACATCACACCCTTGTTGGGATGTCCCGAGGCCTACCGGGCGTGCGTGTCGGCTCTGGTCGACCTGGCCCCGGAGAACATCGATGTCGTGGTGGGCATGGAAGCCCGGGGATTCATGTTCGCCGCCCCGGTCGCCCTCAAACTGGGTGTGGGTTTCGTCCCCGTGCGCAAGCCCGGCAAGCTGCCGCGCGATGTCTATTCCGAAACCTTCGACCTGGAGTACGGGCAAGACACCTTGACCGTGCACCAAGATTCCATCCAGCCAGGCGCGAGGGTCTTCATGGTCGACGATGTCCTGGCGACCGGCGGGACCATCGGCGCCACGGCGAAATTGATCCAGTACTTGGGTGCCGATCTTGTCCACGTGGGAGTGGTGTTGGAACTAGGATTCTTGTCTGGTCGCGAGCATCTGACACGCATGGGAATCGACCATGTCTCAGCCCTGCTGACGTCATGATGCGTTGATGCACAGATGCCCGCGTCGCACCGGGTACAATGCTAGGCAGGCGCCGAAATGACTGTACCTGTGATTGCCGTCCCCACGGATGACGAAGACTCATCACGCCCGGAGGACCGGGCGTCAGCCACCGATGCCTACGCGACTCAACTCGACGAACTGTTCGACATCGTGCGCAAGTCACACCCCGAGACCGACTTCTACGTGTTGTCCCGCGCTTTCGAGGTGGCCCAGTTCCACCACAAAGGCCAAACCCGCGACTCAGGGCTGGAGTACATCACCCATCCGCTGGCGGTGGCCAGGATCGTCGCCGATCTGGGGATGAACGAGCCCACAGTGGTCGCTGCCCTGCTCCACGACACCGTCGAGGACACGCCGTACACCTTGGACCAGATGACCACCGACTTCGGCGAGGAAGTCGCCCGGCTGGTCGACGGGGTGACCAAACTGGACAAGTCGCTGTACGGTGACATGGCGAAGGCGGAGACGATCCGCAAGATCATCGTGGCCATGTTCCAGGACATCCGCGTGGTCGTCATCAAACTGGCCGACCGGCTGCACAACATGCGCACCATTTCGGTGCTGCGCCCTGACAAGCAGAACCGGATCGCCAAGGAGACCCTCGAAATCTACGCCCCCTTGGCTCACCGGCTCGGGATGAACACCGTCAAATGGGAGCTGGAAGACCTGGCCTTCGCCGCGATGCAGCCCAAGATTTACAACCAGATCGTCCAGGAGGTGGCCGCCGAACAGCCGGCCCGCGAGCGCATTCTGGCGGAGATCATCCCGGTTGCCCTGTCGTCCCTGGAGTCCAAGGGCATCAAGGCCCGGGTGTACGGACGCCCGAAGCACTACTACTCGATCTACCAGAAAATGGTGGTCCGCGGTCGTGACTTCACCGACATCTACGACTTGTTGGGGTTGAGGGTCTTGGTGGAGACCGAGTCGGAGTGTTATCTCGCTCTGGCGGCCATCCACGCCCTGTGGCAGCCCCTTCCCGGGCGCTTCAAGGACTACATCGTCAACCCGAAATACTCGACTTATCAGTCGCTGCACACCACGGTCGTCGGACCGCAGGGCAAACCGGTTGAGTTCCAGATCCGGACCCGTGAAATGCACCGCAACGCCGAGTACGGGGTGGCAGCCCACTGGAAATACAAGAAGAATCCGACCGGCAAGCGGGGGACCACCCGGCTGGACCCGATGGACCTGCTGTGGGTCAAGCGGCTGAGCCAGTGGCAGTCGGAGGAGGCGGACCCGTCGGTCTTCCTGGACTAT
>WREX01000093.1 GCA_009779115.1 Propionibacteriaceae bacterium | reverse complement strand
GTGACCCACCATGAAATCCGGTGATTGGGCAGCACGGACGTGACCTCGACCTCGACCTGGTTCCTGGTCGACGTCACCACCCGGCCCTGGATCCCCCGGCCCATGCCGTCGGTGACGGTGACCTGTTCGCCCAGGGTCAGCCGGCGCACAACCGATGCGTGGAAGGCCTCCTGATCAGTGACGATCACGCGATCACCGGCCGCGACGCCGGCGGCGAGATCGGCGACGAAGAAGCCATCACTCACGAAAATGCCTCTTTAATCTTGCCGAAGAAGCCGGCGTGGGATTTCCCGTCTTCGGTTTGCACCGTCGGCGTATCGGACGCGCGGGACAAGACCGGTTCGGGAGTACGGTCTTCGCCGCGGGCCTTGGCCAGCAGGGTCAACAACTCGCGCTGGGTGTCGTCGAGGACGGTCGGCGTGACGACGACCACGGTGATCACCATGTCGCCGCGGCCACGCCCGCGTAACCGGGGCACTCCCTTGCCGCGCACCACAACACGAGACCCGGTCTGGGTCCCGGCAGTCAAGGTGATGGTCACCTGGGCGTCGTCGGGCTCGCCATCCTCGCGCTCGGCATCGATGGTCGACAGATGGATGTCAGCCCCGAGGGCGGCCGAGGTCATGGGAACCTTCAGCGTGGTGTCCAAGTCATCACCGCGCCGGGTGAAGATGTCGTGGTCGGCCACCGACAGTTCTATATAGAGGTCGCCCGCCGGGCCTCCGCCGGTGCCGATGTCGCCCTGGGACTCCAGCCGGATCCGGTTGCCCGTCGTGACCCCGGCGGGGACCTTGACGCTGACGGTCCGCTTGGAGCGAATGCGTCCCTCGCCGTAGCAGTCCGGGCAGGGATGCTCGATGATGGTGCCGTACCCCCGGCACTGCGGGCAGGGAGAGGAGGTACGGATGTCCCCGATGAAGGAGCGCTGGACCTGGGTGATCTCACCGCGGCCCTGACAGGTCCGGCAGGTGACGGGCTTGGTGCCGTCGGCAGTCCCCGATCCCGCGCACGACGCGCACACCACCAGGGACTGGATCGTCAGGTCGCGCGTCACACCGAAAGCCGCGTCGACCAGGGCCAGCGAGAGCCGTTCGAGCCGGTCCTGACCGCGAGCCACCCTCGACCGGGGACCTCGCGACCCCATCGAACCGCCGAACATGGCGTCGACGATCGTGGTGAAGTCGAAGCTCTGCCCGAAGTTGCCGAAGCCGGAGAAGCCACCCGACATCGGGTCGCCGCCACGGTCGTAGAGGTTGCGCTTCTGGGGGTCGGACAGGACTTCGTACGCCTCGCCGATCTGCTTGAACTTGTCCGCCGACCCGGTCTCAGTGGCGACATCGGGGTGGTATTTCATGGCCAGCTTGCGGTACGCCTTCTTGATGTCCTCTTCGGAGGCATCTCGGGGCACACCAAGAACTGAATAATAGTCAGTTGTCATTTCATCCTTCGGCCAGAATCCGGCTGACATAGCGGGCGACGGCACGCACGGAGGCCATCGTCGAGGGGTAGTCCATTCTCGTGGGGCCGACGATACCCAGACCGGCCCACGTGTCGTCCACGCCGTACCCCGTGGCGACCACCGAGGCCGACGACAGGTTTGCGTGTTCGTTCTCCTGTCCGATGTGGACGGTGACTTCGCCAGACGCCTCGCCCAAGAGCTTGAGCAAGACCATCTGCTCCTCCAAGGTGTCCAGGACTGGACGGATGGAGGTCTCGAACTCGTCGGAGAACTGCGACAGGTTGTTGATTCCCGCCATGACGATCTTCGTCGGCTCGTCGCTGGCCAGGATGTCGAGGGCGGAGGCCACCACGCCGAGAGTGATCCCGCGTACTTCAGGAGCCACCGACTCGTGGAAATCGGCCAAGACTTCTGCGGCTCGGCGCGGTCCCAGGCCCACCAGGGCGTGATTGAGCCGGTCGCGCAGAGTAGCCAGGGCTTCCTCGCCGGTGTCGCCGAGGTCGATGTAGCGCTGGGCGACCTTGCCGATCGAGTTGACGACGATCAGCAGGCCGCGCGAGGCGGTGAGGGGGACGATGTCGACCCGCCGGACCACCGCTGTGCTCATCGTGGGGTACGCCATGATGGCCACCTGGGAGGTGACCTGGGCCAGCAGGCGGACCGTGCGCGTCATGATGTCGTCAATGCCGACCGCGCCGGTAAGAAAGATCGTGATCGCCCGCTTCTCGGCGTTGGTCAGGGGTTTCATGGCGGCTAAGCGGTCCACGAAGAAGCGATAGCCCTTGTCAGTGGGGATACGCCCGGCGGAAGTGTGCGGCTGGGCGATGTACCCCTCCTCCTCCAGGGCGGCCATGTCGTTGCGGACCGTGGCAGAACTGACATCCAGGTGGTAGCGCTCGACGATGGCACGCGACCCGACGGGTTCGCGGGAACGGACATAGTCTGTGACGATGGCCCTCAGTACGGCCAATTTGCGGTCATCGAGCATCGTCACCTCCTGCTTGGGCTGGCACTCGTGGTCCAAGAGTGCCAGTTTATCACCCAATGTCGACGGCGACGGTGTGTCCGTACTGCATCTGTCGTCACCGACGCAGGGCTGTGATGGGTGAGATGCGTCCGGCTTTCCAGGCGGGGAAAATGCCCGCGATCAAGCCTGCGGCGGCGCCGATCAGGGGCCCCAGACCGATGACCCAGGGGTCCACGATGGCCGTCCACGTCAGGGAAACCGCGGTTGCGAGGACGCAGATCACCCCCAGCGAGGCGCCGATGAGACCGGCGATCAGCCCACCAATGACCGTCTCGACAAGGAATTGGACCATGATATGGCGTCCCGAAGCACCGATCGCCCGCCGCAAGCCGATCTCACCGGTGCGTTCCATGACGGCGACAAGAGTTGTGTTGGCGATGGCGGCGATTCCGATCAGCAGGGTCACCCCAGCTAGGACAACGAACAGTGTGCTCATGGACTGAGAGATGACCGATTTCATCTTCGGCGGGTCCGGCGGGGGGATAACAGCGAGCAGGTTGGTCGCGTCGGGACGCAGGGCTTGGGGCACTTCCGTGGCGACCTGTCCGGCTGCGCCCAGACGGGTACGAATCTGCATGGACGCCCGCTGGAAATCGGTCGGGTCGCCGTACCGTTCGCGAAGAGTCGTCAGCGGCATGATCAGGCTGGTCACAAGCTCGCTGCGGGTGGAGACAGAGTCGAAAATACCCACGACCTCGTACGGAAAACCATCAATGAAGACCACTGTTCCGGTGCGCGACACACCCATCCGCTGAGCCGCCGAGGAACCCACGACCACGACCGGCACCTGGTGATCCTGCTCGAAGTCAGTGAACACTGAACCCTGGGACCAGGTCGCCTGGATCGCGTCGAACAGTCCCGGGGTGGCCCCGTAAACGGGCAGGGAGGTCGTACTGGTTTGCAGGGTCGCAGCAGTGGCAACGATATTGGACGCATTCGGAGCAGGAGACAACACTCCTGTGGCTTCGACGCCGTTGAGACGCGACACCCGTTGGACCGCATCATCGGGGAAAGAGTTCACAAACCCACCAGGAGACAAGGAACCGGCGTCATTGACTGTTATCTGGGTGGCTTGGAGAAGGTTGAACGAGGTGTCGATCTGACCGGCAGCCGTCGCGGTCAGGCCGAGGATGGCCACGATGGCTCCGACACCGATGACGGTACCGACCATGGTCAGGATGGTACGGGAGACGCGGGCGGTCAGTCCGGCGAGGGCCTCCCCGAGGACGGCTGCCCAGATTCGGCGACGATGGGGAGATTCATCCACCGGGGGAAGGACCGGGGTGGAAGCGGCAGGGGCCGAGGTGGCAGTCCCCGACCTGACACGACCGGAGGTCCCCGCCCGTGTGGACACAGCAGTGGACCTGACCAGACCAGCCCCGATATCCCCAGTGGCGCCGGTGGCAGTGGTGTCATCGTCGTCGACGATCTTCCCGTCCAGGATCTGAATCGTACGCCCGGCTCCTTCGGCGACCGTCGGGTCGTGGGTGATCGTCACCACGGAAACGCCCTCGCTATGCAGACCCGCCAGCAGGTCCATGATCTGCGCCGACGTGTGGGAATCCAAGTTGCCCGTCGGTTCATCGCACAGCAGCAATGATGGGTGGTTGACCAAGGCTCGTGCGATCGCCACGCGTTGGCGTTCCCCGCCTGACATCGTGGCCGGGAGGGCGTCGATACGGTGCCCCAGTCCGACGGCTTGAAGCATCCGGCGAGCCACACGCCTGCGTGTCTTCGCGCGGTATCCGGCGTAGACCAAACCCAAGGCCACGTTCTCCTCGGCAGTACGCGTGTTCATCAGATAGAAATCCTGGAACACGAAACCGATCTCAGCACCCCGCAGAGCAGTACGACGGCCCTCCTTGATCGACTCCGCATCGTCGTCGTTGAGGACGTACTCCCCCTGGCTGGGGCGGTCCAGCAGGCCCATGATGTTCAGCAATGTTGATTTGCCGGAACCGGAGGGTCCCATGATGGCGACGTGCTCACCGCGCTCGATCTGGACATCGACCCCGTCCAGGGCCAGGACTTCCACCTGGCCTGGGAAGCGACGGGTGATACCAGTCATGCGGACCACCGGACCCAGGGGGGCATCCGGTGGAGGAATATCCGGTAGGGATGTCACTCTGCGCGGGGACCTCACAGTACGCTCACTGCCATCCACACTGTCCATCGAGGAACCGAGGTCACCGGTATCTAAGACATCGGGCCTTGTCAACAACGTGTCAGCATCGACAATCGTCATCTCGTCGGCATCGACATACGTTGTCTGGTCAGCATCAGGCAAGGCGGCGGCAGAGAAATCCGCCTTCCCAAGGCTGCCTGACCTCTGGGCCCTTGCCACCAACTCTCGTTCCACACGGGCCGGTCGCTCGATTGGCCGGACCCTCTGGATGGCGCGGTCGAGGGCGCTCCCCGCCGTACTGGTTTCTGGACGATGCCCCAAGTCGCGCAAACCTTGTCTGCTGACAGGGGTCGACCAGCGGGCGGGGCGAAGACCACGGCCCGCACTTTCCGTGCCGGCGACTGGGGTCATCCCACGACGACCTGGTCACCGGCCTGGAGGGCGCCATCGGTCGCGGCGGTCACTTCGACCACACCCTGGGCGATCATGCCCGTTGTGACCTGGATGTCATGGGTACCGCTGGTGTCGCTGACCGTGACGTAGGTGTGGCCGTCCTGAGCAGTCTGCACGGCGGCAACGGGTACGGACAGGACCTCCGCGGGAGTCGACGCCATGGTGATCGTGACTGCCACCGAAGCGCCCACCCAAGACGCGTCGACACCCGAAGTAACCGTCACTGTGACAGGGAAACCGGGGGCTGAGGGCACGCCTGAGGAATCGGTTTGCTGGGGGGTGAACTGGCCGATCGAATCCACGGTGCCAGCGCCGTCGCGGCGGTTCACCTCGTCGCGGATCGTGACCGACTGGCCTGTTGCCACGCCGGTTTCCTGACCAGCGGGAATCGTGGCGTGGACGACTGGGTCTCCGCTGTCCAAAGTCATCAGGCCCGGATCGCCAGCGTCGGCGCCGACCTGTGTGGCAACCGAACCGACGGTCGCGGGAAGAGCGGGTACGAAGACCACGGTGCCGAGTGGCATGAGGCCAGGATTGGCATATCCATTTCCGGTGAAGAGTTTCCCTGCTGCTTGGGCGGTCGCGGAATCGTACGTCCCCACGGTGGTGGTCCGGAGCAGATTCATCGCCTGCAAGCTACGTTGCAACTGCTCCACGTCCGTACCCTTGTCCCCGGGTGCCATGTCCCGGTAGGCCGGAACCGCTCCCGTCATGACGAAGACCGGTTGCCCGGAGATTTCAGCAATCACTGTACCCGTGTCGACCTGGCTACCCACACCGACTGGCAACCGCGTCACGATCGCCGGTGAGACCTGGAGCCGGTTGACCACGTCCAGGGAACTCGACACGTCCACACTCCCCCGTACTGTCACCGCTTGAGTCAGCACCTGGGACACCACCGGGGAGGTCACCACCGATGCCGGAGGAGGAGCCTGCTGCGCCGCCTGCTGCGCCGGTGATTTCACATATCGGGCCGCTACGACGCCCGCCACACACACCACCAGCGCGACCACCAGAATCACCAGCAGAACCCTCTGCCGCCGAATCACAGCCCGCGCCCGCTGAGGAGTCAAATCCGACATAGTGATATTATTTCCCATCTGTGCGTGTGGAGCACTCTCTTTTATGTGGTGACACCTATTTCATCATTCGTTGTCCACTGTCCGACAAAGAAACCTGTACTACTCAGTTTCATAGTACAAAGACCAACAAGTCGACATGAACGATCGCCGCCTTCGGATCAGCTTTGATCCATGCTTGGAGTCGCTGTCGTCTCCACCGCGTCAGGCAGTGTGACCCGGCCTGCGATGAAATCGGCGATTCGCGATTGCATCTGGACGAGGGCGTCACGGTGGGAGTCGACGTACTCCTGCTCATACGCCGACTGAACAGCGACGGCAATCCCGACAAGGTTGGTCTCACGCTTGCATTGGATGTCAGCTCGCGCCAGCGCCTGCTCCTCCATCTCGGACGCCGGTGCCGGCGACCCCGGAATGACCGGCGGATATGCCATCCACGCATCCACCGGTGACGCGTACTGGTAACCGCTGGAATTCATGCACTCCGACCAACTCTGCGTGGCGGCCACCATCCTGCTATCCGATACGTGCCACGGCTCTCCTCCATCGGGCAGGTCGGCATCCGTGAACACCCAGGCCGACTCAGGACTGGTTGGTTTCACGGAATTCAAACGGGCGACACATGAATCCATGATGGGATCGCCACTACCTTTCCACCATGAAACTTCCCTAACACTTGGATATCTGTCATAGCCAGAGATGGTGGCCGTCGCTGGATTGAAGAATCCATACAGGGTGTTGTACCGCTTGGGGTCACCTCGCAAACTGTCAATGTACGCGGTCACGTCAACCGTACTCACCGGTGTCGGATTACTCAAGCCCCGCTCATCGATGAATTGAAAACTACTTGGTGTCGACCCGCCATCGTTGAGGATACACGTGTCCAGCATCGCTTTCTCTGCGAGAACCAAGGCCAAGCTTTGCTCAGTGCTGAGGATGTACGCATCAGTCGGGAGAACAATCTGATCTGGCGATGTGATCGTAGCAATGGCACCCAAAGCGGGCTCGCTGAGAGTCGGTGGAGTGTTCGTGGACGCAGGCGTACATCCAGACAGACAGACGCCTCCAATCACGACACAGACCATCACCAAGGCGCATGTTTTCTTTTTCATAAGCTGTTCTTCATGGTCATGATATGAATCCTCCTGAATGCTTGATCGACGGACTTCTGGTCGAACAGAGTTTCGGAACAAGAGGTACCTGTCCCTGGGGAGGAGAGAGAAAGAACCAATATAAAGGAATTCTTTATGCTCTCATCGTGAGATTACCATAGCCTATGGAGAAAAGATGAGTCAACCTGATATCGATCAAGACAAGCCGCCCATCCTTGGACCTCGGAATCATCCACGACAGCATCACAACAGACCCCTGTGACTTGCGTGATCGGAACGGAATTCACGGGCCCAGCAGTGCCAGGGGGATGACGGCGATGCCGTCGGGACGGCGGTAGGCTGCTTTTCCGGTGGTGAGGACGACGGCGTCGAGGACGTCATCGGGGAGGGAGTTCGACAGCCAGTGCAGGTGTTCCACATCGCTGTCTTGGACTGTGGGGGCCAGTTTGACTTCGATGGGCAGGATTCTGGCATCCTCACGTTCGACGATCAGGTCGACTTCGTGGGTCCCCTTC
>WREX01000092.1 GCA_009779115.1 Propionibacteriaceae bacterium | reverse complement strand
GTGGGTGCACCCGAGGATGACGGTGTCAGCCTGGGATTCCCGGATCGGCCTGAGGTAGGTCTCGGCCACCTCCAGCAACTCATCGCCGCCGGTGATTCCCGCCTCGACGAAGTCGACGAAACGTGAGCACACTGCTGTGGTCAGATCGACACCCACGGCAGCGGCCATGGCATCGTCGTACGCCTTGGAGGTGGCGGTCGCCTGGGTGCAAAGAACGGCCACATGGCCATGACGGGACACCCGTACTGCCCGCTGTACGGCTGGCTGGATGACCTCCACGACAGGCACCCTGTAACGCTCCCGGGCGTCGGCCAAGACTGCCGCCGATGCGGTATTACAGGCAATGACAAGGGCTTTCACTCCCATGTCGACGAGCACATCGAGACAGGCCAAGGCGTACTTGCGGACATCGGCGATCGATTTCTCCCCATAGGGGGCACGAGCGGTGTCACCCAGGTAGATGATGTCCTCGCCCGGCAACTGATTGACAATGGCCCTGGCGACAGTCAACCCCCCAAACCCCGAATCAAAGATCCCGATAGGGGCCTCAGCATCACAACTCACCCTCCTATCGTACGGTGACCGGAAAGCCGGAGACCACCGGCCGCACCACGGAGAACCACGATCGGCGCCGCCAGCCAACTTCATTATGTACTACACTGGATGTCGTACGTTTCTTTGATGGAGTTCCTGATGCTGATCCGGGTCCACCCTCGAGTGGCAGCCAAGCGACCGGAGATCACACCGGAGGATGTCCGGGTAGTGTTCACCGGGGCCTTGCGGTCCCGGCCAAGGGACACTGATCCGGTGCAGTGGGTGGGTGTCGGCATCGATACGAATGGGCGGCTACTGGAGTTCATCGCCATCGAGGAACCAGCAGAGGAGTGGTTGGTGTTCCATGTGATGCCCGCTACGAAATCAGTGCTGTTAGAACTTGGGCTGAGGAGGTGACCAGAATGAACGAGTACATCGCTATGAGCGGGACGACTTTCACCGACGATGATATTGAACGCTGGGCCGAAGACGCCGAGTCTGGCCAGGGCTATTCCGGTAAGCATCTGGGTGCGACCATTGTCGGGCGTCCGGTCAGTGTCGGTGAGAAGGCCAGGCCTTTCACACTTCGATTGGATATAGCCCGCCGGGCGAAGTTGGAGAAGGCTGCAGCCGAGCGCAACACGACACCATCGCAACTAGTCAGAGACCTTATCGATGCCTGCTAGGGACTGGTCAGACGACAAGACAGCGGAATATCGGTCCATTGGTGGCCTGATATCGGCCCAGGATGATATTGATGAGGCATTTCCCGAGGTTCCCGATCATCCCATCGACCTTGACAAGGTTTTCTTCTGAGTGATCCAACCGACCTCAGCCCGAATGCACACAAAACAGGTGGCGGGATACCCAGACATTGTTCATAGGGGACTTGTCCGGTTGGCCGCCACCTGCCTGAGCCTGAATCCACCGTTCCATTGCCACTGCGCGGCCCCAGATGGGCACCGCTCGCCACGCCAGCGATCGATCGATTCGGGCTAGGAGAAATTGTTAGTGGGTGACCTGGCCGCCGTCGACGACTAGCTCTTCGCCGGTGACGAACTTGGATTCGTCGGAGGCTAGGTAGAGGTAGGCGTAGGCGATGTCGAGGGGCTCACCGATGTAGGGCTTGAGGACGGTTTGGCCAAACTGGGCTCCCATTTCTTCGCGGGAGTTGAAGCCGGCGGCGCGGGCCATGCCGGTGAAGATCGGGCCGGGGTGGACGGAATTCACGCGGATTTCGTCTTTGCCGAAGAACTGGGCGGCGTGCTTGGTCATCGAGCGTACTGCTCCCTTGGACGCGCTGTAGGCGACATCTCCGGCGTCCGCGTCTGCTCCGCCGATCAGACCGGCGATGGACGAGGTGTTGACGATCGAGCCGCCACCGTTGGCCTGCATGTGCGGGATCACGGCCTTCATGCCCAGCCAGACACCCATCGCGTTGATGGACATCACCTTGAGCCAGTTATTCATGTCGCATTCCAGCAGGCCGACGCCGGTGTGGATTCCGGCGTTATTGACCAGGATGTCGATCTTGCCGTACTTGTCGATCGCGGTCGCGACGGCGTCGGCCCATGCTTCGGGCTTGGAGACATCCAGAGTCACCGCGGTGGCATCTCCACCGGCGGCCACGATGTCGGCGACCACCTTATTCAGGTTGTCAACGGTCACATCGCCGGCTACCACCCGGGCTCCTTCTTGGGCGAACAGGCGGGCGGCTGCTTCGCCCATGCCGCTGGCCGCACCTGTGATCATTGCAACTTTGCCTTGCAAACGATTCATGAATCAATCTCCTAATCTGTTGGAAACACGCTCGAATGGCGTTGATGGGAATAACCCAGTACGGTCGTGAGCATCGTCACACAGCGCACTGGAGTTGTCGTAATGATCAGCCAGAGTACACCTGTGAATCACGTCAGGGAAGGGGGAGAAGTCACGCCGCTCTGACGTGTGCGGTACGTGGCCGGGCCGCCGCGTGACCGCAACTGGAACCGGCGGCGCAACTCCCGCAGGCGCCGAGGGGGCAGCCTGAGGAGAGGGCCTCCAGGTGGAGTCTGCCCGTACTGACCAGGTGTTCGACGCAGGCCTGGACGACATCGCGATTCAGACCGGTGGCGCGGACGATCTCCGGCACCGAACGCTTGTTGTGGGCGAAGGCGTCAGCGACCTGAGACAGCGGGCCGTTCACCAGAACACCCTTGCCACTTGGAAGACGACGATTGCCATGATGATGGCGACGCCGAGTTGGATGAGCACACCGACACCCGTCCAGCGCCAGCCGACCTCGCGCTTTTGGGCGGCCAGCGTCGCCACACACGGGGTGTACGCCAGGAGGAAGACCATGAACGCGGCAACAGCGGCCAGAGCGTGGCCGTTGGAAGAGGCATTGAAGACTGCTGTGAGTTGCTGGCCCAGACCGGTGATGTCCTCGGTGCCGGAGACGGCGAAGGTCTGCCCCCAACTGGAGATGATGGCCTCCTTGGCCACGAACCCCACGAAGAGGGCTGAGACGATCTGCCACGCGCCGAAACCGGCTGGGGCGAAGATGGGAGCCACATGCCGGGCCAGCCAGGCGTACAGGGAGGTGTCGGTATCGGCATGGCCGAAGGTTCCAGCGCCGGTGGGGATCGCCTGAAGAATCCACACGACAACCACTGTGGCCACGATGATGCCGGCGGCGGTCTTCAGAAAGCCTCGTAGGCGTACCCAGGCAACAGACAAGGTCAGGCGCAGGGTGGGGACTTGGTACGGCGGGAGGTCGATCACCAACGGTTCGGACGGCATGGCCCGCCACAAGGTCGACCGGAGAACCAGGCCCGTGGCGACCACCAGCAGGATTGACACCAGGTACATCACAAACACCGCCGTGCCGGCCCAGCGCCCGAAGAAAACCGTGCCCAGCATGACGAAGACCGTCAGCCGTGCCGAGCAGGCCGTGAACGGGATCAGCAGGACAGTCATCAAGCGATGCCGGGGCTGGGACAAGACACGTGTGGCCGCGATGGCGGGCACGTTGCAGCCGAAACCGACGACGAGAGGGAGGAACGCCCGGCCTGGCAAGCCAAGCGCACCCATGATGCGGTCGGTGAGGACCGCGGCCCGGGCGAGGTAGCCCGAATCCTCCAGCAGAGCGAGCAGGATGAACATCAGGGCCATCAGGGGCACGAAGGTGAGCAGCATGCCGACCCCGCCGATCAGACCGTGAACCAACAGGCCCTCGACCCAGGTGTCACCCAATCCGGCGGCGGACAGCAACCAGGCCACACCGGAGGACACTGGTCCGGCGAACAGCTCGCCCAGCAGGTCTTGGAGAGGTGACGCAACGGTCGTGGTGATCTGGAAGACCGCCCACATAACGGCGATGAAGATCAACGGCCCAGCGACCTTCGCCAGGACGATGCGGTCGACACGGTCGGAGAGCTGCTGGCGGGCTGACCCGTCATTCTTGGTCCCCTTCCCCACCACCTTGGCGATCCAGGCGAACCGCTCGTCCTCGTCGTACTCGATGCCGTCCATGCGGGCACGCGGTGACGGGACCTCCAGGGCCAAGGTGTCGCGCACGGTGTGGGCCAGGTCGTCGAGCCCGGTCCTGCGCCTCGGGTCGACCCGCACGACCGGGACCTCCAGGGCTTCCGACAAAGCGTCAATGTCCACATCGACACCGTGACGGCTGCCGACATCCGACATAGACACGGCCACGACAACGCGCAGGGGGTGTTCTCTCACCTCGCTGACCAGGTACAAGCTGCGGGCCAGGTGCGCGGCGTCGACCACCGCGATGATCAGACTGGGGGCCGGGGACTGCTCCACCAAGTGCCGACGGGTGAATTCCTCATCCGGGGACGTGGAATCCAAAGAGTACGCACCGGGAAAGTCGATGATCGTCATTTCTTGGTACGGATCTGACGCCGTCATCGGGAGTTCACGGGCCAATGCACGTGTGGGAGCGTCGCCTGAGGACGCGACCGTCGGGGCGGCCGAGGCAAGTTCGACTGACTGTTGCCCGGTCGCCATTGGGCCCGGTTGATGCTCGCAGGAGGCAGTGTTCGTCTGACTGTCGCCCTCCGGCTGATTGATGTGGCGCTTGCGAGACACCGTCTTCGGCTTGTGTCGCCAGGTGCCGCGCGAGATCTCGACGGTGGAACCGGGCCAATTGCCCATGGTCACGTTGGAGCCGGTCATCGCGTTGAAGAGCGTGGACTTGCCCACATTGGGGGCTCCAACAAGAGCAATCACCGGGACGTCCCCACCCATGGCTTTCCGGGATGTCCGAGTACGCTTGGTGGTTTTCGCAGGAACCGGGGGCCCGCAGCAGGGGCCCATATCAGTCGACCCGAGGACCTCATTGACAACGGGTACTGTCGGCGTACTGGCTGTCATCCTGGGATCCCTTCCACGCAGACAGTACGGGCGAGGGCCTTGCTGATTGCGACCCTGCTACCGTTCAGGTCGAGGATTCTGGCGCCGCCCACTGTCTTTTTCAGAACCCTGACCTGCCCGCCTTTGGACCACCCCAGCGTCATCATCTTGTGGGCCACGATGGGGTCCTGAGGGGTGCTGACAATGATGAGAGCTTCCCCCAGCGGGGCCTGGTCCAGCGCGACGATCGACTCCTGCATTACGCTCATGAAGGTTAGGCTAACCTAACTTTTTCTATTTCGCAACTAACATCTTTCACAATTGAGACAATGTGTGACGGTTGTTTTTCAGCAGCGGGCGGTCAGACAGGCAGGCATCAAGCTGGGCTCAAGCGGACAACGAGAGGACAGGCTCCTGACACTCATGGAGAATCCTGGTCACTGACTGAAAAGAGTCTCCAGATGTCAGCACGCTCCCGATACGCACCCAGGCTCCCGTCATCGCAGATGGACGACATCCCCACTGGAAAACGCTCGTACTTGACCGGCCACGTCCACGAGCAATCGACCATCCTCACCGATGTCCACAGCCCTGCCCTCGACGACCTCCTGCTCACCCAAGACCACCCGTACCTGCTGGCCCACGGTACGGCAGACCTCGCGATAGTCCTGCACCAACGCCAACCGATCTTGCTCAGCCTCAAGACACCCCATAGTTTGGCGAAGACGAATCAGGATGGCCGCCACCACCTGCTCCCGGGTCACCTGGACTCCGGCCATCGACAGCGAGACAGCCCCAGGGAACTCCACAGTGTCGCCCGTCTGCGAGACGTTGACACCGATCCCGATGACGCCCATCAAACCGGCACGGGGACCAGCACTGGCAGGCTGTGCCACCTCCACGAGGATTCCACACACCTTCCGGTCCCCGATCAGGACGTCGTTGGGCCACTTCAGACCCGCGTCAGCACCGAGATCCCCCAGGCCCTGGACAACCGCCACACCCGCAGCGACAGGCAACAACTCCCAGTGAATCCCAGTCAGCGGGACAGCCACCGACATCGCGACTGCCGAGCCTGATGGGGTGGACCACGCCCGATCGAGCCTACCTTTACCCGTGTCCTGGGCCAAGCCGATCAAGACCGTGTGATCAGGGCAGCCACCACGTCTGACCCTCGCGACCAGGTCCGAATTGGTCGACCCCGTTCGCTCCACGACATCAATCTTCCACGTCCCCAGCTGGTTGCCCAACAGGTCACCCACTGAACGGCGAAATGACTCACAGGACTCCACACCTGATACCGTAACAGAATGAGGCTTATTCTCGCTTCCGCATCCCCAGCCAGACTTCAGACCCTGCGTTCCGCCGGTCTCCACCCCGAGGTTGTCGTCTCGAACGTCGATGAATCCGCTTATCGGGCTCCACGACCAGGAGACCTCGCCTCTTTGCTGGCCGAGCGGAAAGCGGAAGCGGTTTTCGCCAGTCTCGGCTCTCCGACCGACTCGGTGGTCATCGGCTGCGACTCGATCCTTGATTTCGAAGGACACCCTGTGGGCAAACCAGGTACGCGCGAAGCCGCCAGAACTCTGCTGAAACGCACGCGCGGCCACTCAGGCGTCTTGGTCACCGGGCACCACGTGATCGTTTCCCAGCGCACCGTCCACCGTGTCACTCGCCTTGGCTCCACGATCGTCCACGTCGCGGACCTCACCGACGAAGAGATTGACGCCTACGTGGCGACCGGCGAGCCTGAACACGTCGCGGGCGGATTCACGATCGATGGCCTCGGCGGTGCTTTCATCACCGGCATCGAAGGCGATCCCCACAACGTGGTCGGCTTGTCTTTGCCTCTGGTACGGATGATGCTCGCTGATTGTGGAGTCAACTGGACCTCCTTGTGGCAGTGAGGGGCAAGACCGAAAAAACCATCAGGCGTGATCATCCGGAGATGACCACGCCTGACAACAAATCCGCCAGTATGGCAACCACGTTTTAGCGTGCGGCTGTGCCTTCTGTGTAGTCGGTGTCCTGGGTCTTGACCCAGCTCATGAGCTTGCGCAGTTCGCGGCCGACACCCTCGATCGGATGCTGTTCTTCCTGGGCGCGCAGGGCCTTGAACTCCGGGGCGCCGGCGTCCTGGTCCGCGATGAAGCGGGCCGCGAAGGAGCCGTCCTGGATTTCGGACAGGACCTGACGCATCGACGCCTTGACATGGTCGTCGATGATCCTCGGGCCCGAGATGTAGTCACCGTACTCGGCGGTGTCAGACACGCTCCAGCGCTGCTTGGCGATGCCGCCCTCATACATCAGGTCGACGATGAGTTTGACCTCGTGCAGGCATTCGAAATAGGCGACCTCCGGCTGATACCCGGCGTTGACCAGGGTCTCCCAGCCAGCCTGGATCAAGTGGGACATGCCGCCACACAGGACTGCTTGCTCGCCGAACAGGTCGGTCTCGGTCTCCTCGGTGAAGGTGGTGGCGATGCCGCCGGCCCGCAGCCCGCCGATCCCCTTGGCATAGGCCAGGGTCAGGGGCCAGGCTCCGCCGGTCTCATCCTTCTCGACAGCCACGACGACCGGCACGCCGCGCCCGGCGACGTACTCCCGGCGTACCAGATGTCCGGGGCCCTTGGGAGCGACCATGCAGACGTCGACCCCCGCGGGAGGCTGGATGTAGCCGAAACGAATGTTGAAACCATGCGCGAAGAACAAGGCGTCGCCCTTCTTCAGGTGGGGAGCGATCTCGGCGGCGTAGAGCCCGCGCTGGGTCGCGTCGGGGGCCAAGATCATGATCAGGTCAGCCTCCTCACACGCGGTCTCGTTGGGGACGACCCTGAGACCCTCGGCCTCAGCCTTGTCGCGGGACGCCGAACCCGGGCGCAGACCGATCCGCACATCGACCCCGGAATCCCGCAAGGACAGCGCATGGGCATGGCCCTGGGAGCCATAGCCGATCACAGCC
>WREX01000091.1 GCA_009779115.1 Propionibacteriaceae bacterium | reverse complement strand
GCGCCCGGTGATGATCCACCGTGCTTTGTTCGGGTCGATCGAGCGCTTCTTCGCCGTCCTGACCGAGCACTACGCGGGCGCTTTCCCCGCCTGGCTCAGCCCGGTCCAGGTCGTGGGCATTCCTGTGGCGGCCGACTTCAATGCGTACCTCGCCGATGTCCTGGACCAGCTCAAAGCCAAGGGGGTACGCGTAGAACTGGACGATTCCGAAGACCGGATGCAGAAGAAAATCCGCAATGCCACCACCTCGAAGGTACCCTTCATGCTGATCGCCGGGGGAGAGGACCAGGCGAAAGGCGCGGTGTCCTTCCGCTATCGCGACGGGACCCAGAAGAATGGCGTCCTGATCGCCGACGCCATCGCGGAAATCGTGGCAGCCATCGCCGAGAGAAAGTGATCCGATCACCATGGCAGAGATGGTGCCTCCCACGGACCTGGTGGGGACTCGTGACGGTTTGGAACGGTTGTGGACGCCGCACCGGATGGCCTACATCGACTCTCACAAGGACAGTGACGACGAGCCGGTGTCCACGCCGGTGTGCCCGTTCTGCGCAGCCCCGGGGCGCAGTGACGAGGACGCGCTGATTGTCCACCGCGGGAGCCAGGCGTACGTCATCCTCAACCTGTTCCCCTACAACCCCGGCCATCTGCTCATGTGCACGTACCGGCACGTGGCCGACTTCACAGACCTGACCGACGAGGAAGCCTGCGAGGTGACCGACTTGACTCGCCAATCGATGCGGGTCCTGCGCGCCGCGTCCAGCCCGGCCGGCTTCAACATCGGCATGAACCAGGGCTATGTGGCCGGCGCCGGGGTGGCTGAACACCTCCACCAGCATGTTGTGCCGCGCTGGACCGGGGATGCCAACTTTTTCCCCATCATTGCCCAGACCAAGGCCATTCCGCAGTTGCTCGCCGACACCCGGGATCTCTTGGCGCGAACCTGGGGCCAAGCATGAGCGAGTCCCAGTCCGTCGAGTCGGGGCCCGAGGCCGATGCCCCGGTCTATGACACGACGCGGATCTTCACCGTTCCCAACATTTTGAGCTTCATCCGGTTGGCAGGCATCCCGGTCTTCCTCTGGCTGCTGCTCGGCCCCCGCTGGGACTTGGTCGCCGTCCTTGTCCTGGTCGTCGCCGGAGTGACGGACTTCTTCGACGGTTATCTGGCCCGGTTGTGGAACCAGGTCTCCCGGTTGGGACAGGTCCTCGATCCGATCGCTGACCGGGCGTACATCCTGGCCATCATCGTGGGGCTGGCCGTGCGTACTGTGCTGCCATGGGTGCTCGTGATCCTGCTGATCGCCCGGGACGTGATGCTCGCCACGCTGATCCCGGCTCTGAGGGCCCGTGGCTTCGCCAGTCTGCCTGTGCATTTCCTGGGCAAGATCGCTACGTTCTGTCTGCTCTACGCTTTTCCCTTCGTGCTGCTGGGCGAGCTGCGCTTCTCCGGCGCTATCGTCTTCTCCACCCTCGGATGGGCGGTGGTGTTGTGGGGAACCTTCTTCTACTGGTGGGCCGGCATCCTCTACATGTTCCAGGGGCTGCGCTTCATTCATCGCACGCCAGTGGCTCGCTGAGCAGGGTTCCGCCGGGGAAAGTCGTCGACAACTGGTGGTATTTCCCCCGATCTGGGCCAAAAATGTGATGAGATACTATTGACGATGAGTCTCATCCGAGGTCATGTCCGCATATCCATGCGATCTGGCGCCAGAGAGATCCACGAGCCAGATGATAAACCGGCTCAACCATCGACACAGTGAACTCCAAGGAGGTCGAGGAGCGACATGGCTGAATATCCAGAGGATCTGAGCTACACGCCCGATCATGAATGGGTGAAGAATGGCAACGAAGCTGTTGCCCGGATGGGCATCACAGGGTACGCGGCGGAGTCTTTGGGGGACATCGTCTTCGTCTCGTTGCCGACTGTCGGGGACGAGGTGTCCAAGGGGGATTCCATCGCGGAACTGGAATCCACCAAATCTGTGTCCGAAGTCTTCACTCCGGTCTCGGGGGTCGTCACCCGGGTCAACGACTCGCTGGCTGACTCACCCGACCTGGTCAATTCCGACCCGTACGGCGACGGCTGGCTGTTCGAGGTGGAGATGTCAGACACCGATGAACTAGAGGAATTGCTCGACATGGCGACCTACACCGGTCAACTCGGCACAGGAGGCGACTGATTCGTCAGGCGAGGGCGTCACGGCACCGTGCGCGACGCCAGTGGGGCAGCGGTCTGTCCAGTGAGGGACTTTCGTGGAAGGAGAGGGCATGCAAATCTGTCCGGCATGTGGCTTTAACGCCGACGACGAGGCCCGGTTCTGTTCGCAGTGCGGGGAGAAGCTGGTATCGGGCGACACCACGACGACGATGCCCGTCTTGGACGACCAGACCTTGACGAACGAGTTGAGCACCGACGATATCGCCGCCATCGACGCCTTGCCCCTGGGATCGGCCTTGTTGATCGTGTTGAAGGGCCCAGGTGCGGGAGCACGTTTCCTGCTGAAGGATGAGCGTACCGTGGCTGGGCGCAATCCTGATTCCGGCATTTTCCTCGACGACATCACGGTCTCACGCTCCCACGTGTCCTTCACCCGCGGCGACGCCTCGTTCGTGATCGAGGACCTGAGGTCGCTCAATGGCACCTACGTGAACCACCATTTGCTCCGAGTGCCGGTCACGCTCCACAACGGAGACGAAGTGCAGATCGGCAAGTACAAGATGATTTACTTCCTGGGATCGTCCGGGACCGACTGATGACAGTTCGCGTGCGCCGTGGCGCCTCACCTGATCGTGCCTCGTCACCCGATTGTGTACAGAGGCCCTGATGGCTGCACCGGGACTGGCGATTGGGAAGGTGCTCACCGTGCTGAAGGGCGAGTACCCGGATATCTCCATCTCCAAAATCCGGTTTCTGGAAGCGGAGGGCCTGATCGCTCCTGAACGGGCCCCGTCTGGTTTCCGGCGCTACTCGAAGGCGGATGTGGAGCGGCTGAAATACATCCTCAGTGCGCAGAAGAACAACTATTTGCCGTTGAAGGTTATCCGGGACAATCTGGATCTGATCGACCAGGGGATCCAACCCAGCACCCCTGAGCCCGTCGAACCCCCCAAACCGGTACAGGCGGATCCGTCGCCGGTCGGCGCGGGTCCCCGTCCCCCAGTACGTTTAACTCGCGAGGAACTGCTGGAACGCAGCGGCTTGCCTGAAGCCGCCATGATCGAACTGGAGCGCCAAGGCATCCTCCGTTTGCGACGCGGTGCGTCGTACTACGGATGGGAAGCGCTCACACTGGCGATCGTCGCGGTCAAGCTCTCACCTCTCGGGGTTGAAGCTAGGCAACTCAGGGTCCTGAAGGCAGCCGCCGACAGGGAGGTGGAACTCATCTCACTGACGGCGTCGTTCTATTCACGGCGACCGCAGATCTCGCGCAGGGCGGTCCTGGAGATCGCCGAATTGGTGATGCAGGCTCATGCGGCTTTGTTGCAGGTGGGTCTCGACCATTCGGTGTAGGCCATTGCGACGGCCTTGGATTCTTCTGTACGCCCTTACCGCAGGTTCGCAAGGTCGAGCAGAACTTGGATTCTGCAGCGGTGGTTGAGACTTCTTCATACTGACTATTTCCTAGAAAATTCCTTGTCAAAAGGTATTCTCAGAGTAATCAATGAGGATAGTGTCCAGCCAGACTCCTCTCGCCACGCCGGTGGAGAAGCGCGTCGTTGAACCCGGTGGTGTTCTGGCTTAGCCTGAGTGATAGCCAAGGACGGAAGGCGGCCATGGACAATCAGGACACTCTCTTTGAGGGAGACTTCTCCGCTGTAGGAGAGGACATCGGGTATCGTGGCCCGGTCGCCTGCGCAGCCGCGGGCATCTCGTACCGCCAACTCGACTATTGGGCACGCACCGCACTGGTGGTCCCCCAAATCCGCGCCGCCGAAGGTTCGGGCACCCAGCGGCTCTACAGCTTCCGTGACATCCTCATGCTGAAAGTCGTCAAAAAGTTGATCGATGCTGGGATTTCTCTTCAGCAGATCAGGCTGGCCGTGTCCCATCTGCGTTCGCGGGGGAATGTCGACGTGACCGCGACCACCCTGCTCTCCGACGGCACGTCAGTGTTCGAATGCACCCAGGACGCCGAGATCATCGACCTGGTCAAGGGTGGGCAGGCCATGTTCGCGATCGATTTGTCGGGGGTGTGGCACGATCTCGAAGGCACACTGGTAGCGCTTCCCACGAGCAGGGCTCAGGACGTGTGGACCGACGAATTGAGCGAACGGCGCAAAGCCCGTCACGCGGCATGAACGGTTCTTGATACTTTGCTGTTTTCTTCTTGGAATCTGCTCGGTTTTTTCCCTGAAACCCACGGTAGGATGTGGTCAGCGATCCTGCACGTGAAAGGTCATCATGTCAGAAGTTTTTCGGCATGTCGGGGTGAATGAAGCGGAACAAGCCCATCTGTTGGGGACCCTCGGTGTTTCCAGCGCCGACGAATTGGTCTCATCGGCTCTGCCTCCCGACATTGTTGTCACCCGTCCTCTGGACTTGCCACCGGCCCTTCCCGAGCAGGATGTGGCGGCCCGGCTGCGCGAGTTGGCGGGCAAGAACAAGGTCCTGGTTCCAATGTACGGAATGGGCTACTGGCCGACACTGACCCCGGCTGTCATCCGACGCAATGTCTTCGAGAATCCCGCCTGGTATACCGCGTACACCCCATACCAGCCGGAGATCTCCCAGGGTCGCCTGGAGACCCTCATGGTTTTCCAAACGATGATCGGTGATCTCATGGGCCTGCCGATGGCCAGCGCGTCCCTGCTCGATGAGGCCACGGCGGTGGCCGAAGCAGTAGGGCTGGCCCGCCGGGCGGTCAGGACTGGAAAGTGCGTGATCGTCGATGAACGAGTCTTCCCGTCCAGTGTCGCCGTCATCCGGACCAGAGCCCAGGCGATGGGCGTCGAGGTCCACGTGCGAGCTGACCTTGAACAGGCGGTGTCGGAGCTAGATGCGTTCTGCCTCGTGGTGGCCCAGACCGGTGTGGACGGCCAGTTGAAGTCGGTTGCTGAGTCACGAGCCTTAGCAGACGCGGCCCATGAAAAAGGGTGCCTCGTGGTGGCCACCTCGGACCTCTTGGCCACGACGCTGATCACACCCCCCGGGGCCTGGGGCGCCGACGTGGCTGTCGGTTCTGCGCAACGCTTCGGCATCCCCCTGTGGTACGGTGGCCCGGCTGCGGGCTTCATCGCCGTACGCACGGGTTTGGAGCGCCAACTTCCTGGTCGCCTGGTCGGCCAGTCCATCGACGCCGATCAAGTTCCCGCGTACCGTCTTGCTTTGCAGACCCGCGAGCAGCATATCCGCCGAGAGAAGGCGACTTCGAACATCTGCACCGCACAGGTCTTGTTGGCGGTCGGCGCTGCGTTCTACGGAATGTGGCATGGCCCCGACGGCTTGCGCCGCATCGCAGAGCAGGTTCACGCCCAGGCTGCTCAGTTCGCCGAAGCTGCCGCCAAGGCCGGGTACGACCTTGTCAGCAGTGATTTCTTCGACACCGTCGGCGTACGTACTCCCAAAGCGGCTCAACTGGTTGCCCAGGCCCACGACGCCGGAATCGGCATCCGTCTACGCGATCCGGAAGCTGTCGTCCTGACCTTCGGCGAGGGGATCAGCCCCGATGTCATGGACCGCTTGGCCGGTGTTTTCGGACTGACGTACGCCTCTGTAGCTGGCCAGCACCTCGGTGACCACACCCGCGAGATGGACTTCCTCACTCATCCTGTCTTCTCCGCCCATCGCAGCGAGACCGCCATGATGCGCTACATGCGTACTCTGGCCGACCGCGACTACGCCCTGGATCGCGGCATGATCCCGCTCGGATCCTGCACCATGAAACTCAATCCCGCAGTGGGCCTGGAGGCGATCAGCCTCCCCGGCTTCGCCGACATCCACCCGTACGCCCCGATCGAGGACACCCAGGGCTACCAGGAACTGATGGGCGAGTTGTCCTCCTGGCTGCGTGAGATCACCGGGTACGACGCTGTCAGCTTCCAACCGAATGCCGGTTCACAAGGGGAACTGTCCGGCTTGCTGGCGATCGAACGCTACCACGCTGCCCGAGGCGAGTCCCGCCACGTCTGCCTGATTCCAACCTCCGCCCACGGCACCAACGCCGCCTCGGCCGCCCTGGCTGGAATGACCGTCGTCACCGTGGCGGTGGCTGCCGACGGGTCCATCGACATGGCCGACCTGCGTGCCAAGGTCGACAAACATGCTGCCAATCTGGCTGCGATCATGGTGACCTACCCCTCCACTCACGGCGTCTACGAAACCACCATCCGCGAGATCTGCGAGATCGTCCACCAGGGGGGTGGCCAGGTCTACGTCGACGGCGCCAACCTCAATGCCCTGGTTGGCCTGACCCGCCTGGGTGACCTGGGCGCCGACGCTTCCCACCTGAACCTCCATAAGACTTTCGCCATCCCCCACGGAGGCGGCGGTCCCGGCGTCGGCCCCATCGCCGTGAAGTCGCACCTGGCCGGGTACCTGCCTGGACACGAACTTCTGGGCGACCCAACCGGCGCCGTCGCCAGCGCCCCCTACGGTTCCGCCGGCATCCTCCCCATCAGCTACGCCTACATCGCCATGCTGGGCCCCGACGGCCTGAAGACAGCCACCATTGGCGCCGTCATGGCCGCTAACTACATTTCCGTACGCCTGCGTGACGCGTACCCAACGCTCTACGTCGGCAACAACGCCCGTGTCGCCCACGAGTGCATCCTCGACCTACGCCCGCTGACTCACCAAACCGGCATCACCGTCGACGACGTCGCCAAACGCCTCATCGACTACGGTTTCCACGCCCCCACCATGAGCTTCCCCGTTCCAGGCACGTTGATGGTCGAGCCCACCGAGTCCGAGTCCCGCCAAGAACTAGACCGCTTCTGCGACGCCATGTTAGCCATCCGAGCCGAAATCGACCAGGTTGCCGCAGGTGAGTGGCCAGGAGATGACAACCCGCTCTGCAACGCCCCGCATCCCGCCGCCCGCTTGACCGCCGAGTGGACGCACCCGTACTCCCGAGAACAAGCAGTATTCCCCTCCGGTGTACGCCAGGGCCCAATCCTGACCACGGGCTCCGATAAGTACTGGCCACCCGTAGCCCGCATCGAGAACGCCTATGGCGACAGAAATTTGGTTGTACGCCTCTAGGCAACGGATTCGCTTCAGGATGGCAATCGCCCGAAGTACTCGGCTGGGAGTATTTGCATCGGTGTTGTGCCATCTGTGGGGACCTGGCACATGAGAAACCTCCACGCGTTGGGACTCGCCCAGATACAGGAACCACCTTCGTCCCAAGACACAGCATTGTGAATATCCGGTGTGGGCCAAGATGGTAAGTTGTCGAAGACAAGTTGCGTTACTTCTGATCTCGTATCCCAGATGCGCACAGATCGGTCGTTACTGCCACTGGCGAGATGGATTCCGTCGGGGGACCAGGCCACTGACCACACAGAGCGCGTGTGACCGTCGAGTCTGCTGATCTGGTGTCCGGTGGTGGTGTCCCAGATGCGTACAGATCGGTCAGTGCTACCGCTGGCTAGGAGAATACCGTCCGGAGACCAAGCCACTGTCTCCATCGAATTGGTGTGGCCGTCGAGTCTGCTGATCTGGTGTCCGGTGGTGGTGTCCCAGATGCGTACAGATCGGTCAGCGCTACCGCTGGCAAGGCGATCACCGTCGGGCGACCAGGCAACAGACAACACCGAGTTGGTGTGGCCGGTAAATATCATGATCTGGTGTCCATGGGTGTCCCAGATGCGTAGGGACTGGTCGTCGCTTGCGCTAGCCAGGCGGGTGCCATCTGGGGACCAATCCACTGACTGCACTGCACCGACGTGTCCGGTCAGTGTGGTGATGTGGTGTCCGGT
>WREX01000090.1 GCA_009779115.1 Propionibacteriaceae bacterium | reverse complement strand
TTTCTACCCTACGTCTTTCTCCGGTATCGTAGGTACGCCTGAACAGCACGGCCCCGTAGCTCAGGGGATAGAGCGAAGGTTTCCTAAACCTTGCGTCGTAGGTTCGAATCCTATCGGGGCCGCTATCGTGATACTACACACAATGATTGCGCAGTATCTTCACGGTTCCTCTCATTTCTCCCAGTGTCATGGTCTCGTGTCATGTGTGTCGCGCACGAACCTGGCGTGCTCGTCCTTGAGCATCTTGAAGGGGCCGACACACGTGACGTTCATGGCGCGGCATACATCTGGAATCTTGACTTGTTTGCGTTTCTTGAGCGGGCCTTCGGGTTGTTCATTGGTGACCACGACCCAGGCGTGAGCCTTGGCAAACGCCACGATCTGACTGTCTGCCACATTCAAGAAGTTGTCTGCGTATTCACGCGCATACGTGGTGAGCGCCCAAGCTGAGACGTCTCCCATGGCGATCTGCACCTGATGGTCTGGCAAACAGAACATCGACCCGCGAGACTTGGCCCACGCGGTGAGTTCATCGTCACGGGCGAGTATCTCAGCGAGAACTTGTTGCACGCTGACAAGCACTCCGCTCCTGTACTCGACATCAAGCCAATCCCAAAAACCCGGGACTACCTCAAGGTCGTAGTACCGCTGCTTGGCCTCAATGAACACGCTCGTGTCAAGGATATACATCAGGCGAGGACCTTTTCGGTGAGTGCTTGGAAAGTGGAGGTTTTCGCAGTCCCCAGCAACGAAAAGGCATCGTGGTACAAAGTGTTCCCGGCGAGGGTGTCAGCAACGACAGCGCGAACAAAACGATCTCCGCCAACCTTGTAGGGCAGCGCCTTGTAGAACTCTCCACCCGTTGGCTTGGCGCGTCCTTTCATGAGGTCCAGCACACGATGCGACTCGATGTCGTATTGTTGCTGGTAGTCATTCCAGGTCAGCCAACCGGCGTCGAAAATGCGCCGAAGAATCGTAAGCGTACTAGCCCGGAAAAAGTCAGAGAGTCTGTCCAACTCAGCGGTCTCCGTATTTCCACCGTACTGCACCTGCAATGCTGCTTGCGGAACCAGGACTTCAGCGGCAACCTGATTGGCCCACATCTCCTCATGAGGAGATGTGGTCGCCGCAACATCCGCATCTGACAAGCCGGAATCACCAGCCCAGACGTGGGCCAGTTCGTGGATCAATGTGAACACCTGTGCATTGAGCGTGTCGGCGCCATTGACGAAGATCCACGGCGCAGCGCGGTCGAAAAGCGTGAAACCTCTGAACTCTTGTGGGTCAAGATGGCGGTGAGTATCTGCCCCGACCACGCCAGTCACCGCTACGAGCACACCCAAATTCTCAACTTGCTTGATCAGAAATCTCCGTACGTCTGCCTGCTTGCCGAGGTTTGGGCGCCCCTCCAGCGCAAAATGCAATTGCTCGGTCATGGTTTCAGCGAGTTCGGGCACGACTGCTGAATCCGGACGCATCGTCCCTGCGAAATCGACTGGGGGTAGACCTTCGCGATCAACATAATCCCGATACCACCCTTGCCGCCGTTGACAGGTATAGATGGTGTCCAACAGATCGGCACTCGGTCTGCTCGGGACCCCCCGGTTACTCAAGGTACGAAAGTCCGGAATGGGAACGGGCTCGTCAGGCGGGTCCGACAAGAAAAAATAACCCATCGGCGTGTGGGTATATCGAGCGAAGCGTTGCAGTTGACTGTACGACGGCTTGCGAACCCCCGACAACCACTGCGAAAACTGAGCGAAATCCCGTGTGGCTGTCACTTCTTCGACGGTACGCCCAGCCCGCTCAACTGCCCACATCAACAATGCAGGTGCAATGTATACTGCCGTGGTCACGCCTGCCGTCCTCTCATCTCGTTTTCAAGCGTACACAGTCTCTCAGATGGGTCCGACATTTTTTCCGGGAGGTCGGCACCTGGGGGCCCGGCTCTGCCACCCCTGTCCCAACCGGGTTTTGGTTGACCCTCCAGCCAGTGTGGTGCTGTAGCCCGGATGCACCGATTGCTGGCGTAGCAGCCATGAATCGGTGCATCCGGGGTAAGTTTGAGCTATGACCGTGGAACAGATCATTGACCAGGTCCGCAAACTCGAAGCCAACCAGTTGCTTGTGTTGCGCCGTGCCCTTGACAACTTGATTGAGTCGTCAAGCCGTCATCCGGCGGAGCAGCATCCGCCTTTTCGTACCGTGGCTGTCGATATGGGCCCCCCACTGATTGATGTCGACAAGGCCCTGTCATTGTCCTATGAGCGTGACGACGAACGTATCCTCGCACAAAGTATGAAAGCCGAAGGAAAACCCTGAAAAAATCACTAGTGGTTTTCTCCCACTGGTGTTGTTGTGATGATAAACTCCGAAACTATCGGCGGGGGCCACAATCGTGGGGTCACCGCATTTACCATTTAAAGGAGGCGCATATGCGTGCATTGGTGTATTACGGCAAGGAGGATGTACGGGTTGAGGACATCGCGGAACCGGGGGAACTTGGTCCACATGAGGTGCGCATCCGGCCATTCATGTCTGGCATTTGCGGGACTGACTTGCATGAATACCTCCATGGCGCGATCTTCGTACCCACCAGCCCACATCCGCTGACCGGTGCTCAGGCTCCGCAAGTCTTGGGTCATGAGTTCGGCGGTGAGGTGCTCGAAATCGGACCCGAGGTGACCGGGATCCATGTGGGGGACAGGGCGTCGATCATGCCGCTGATCTCGTGCGGGAAGTGCTACCACTGCCGTCGCGGAAACAACCAACGCTGTGAATTGACGGCCTTCGTAGGTTTGAGCTGGCGTTCGGGTGGTCTGAGCGAGCAAGCCGTGGTGTACGACTACCAGGTCGCCGTCGTGCCTGACTCTGTCAGCGACATCCAAGCCGCAATCATGGAGCCGGCATCTGTGGCGGCGCACGCTGTCGAGCAGTCCGGCATGGGCCCTGGCGACACAGTACTGATCACAGGCACGGGTCCGATCGGCGCGTTAACCGCCCTCTACTGCTACGCCTCCGGCGCGGGCCAGATCATCATGAGCGAGCCCAATCCCGCCCGGCGCACGCTGGTCGAGGCCCTCGGTGTCGCCACGATTCTGGATCCGACAAGCGTCGATGTTCCAGAAGCAGTACGCGGCATGACCGGCGGGCGCGGCGCTGATGTCGCCGTCGAGTGCTCAGGATCGGCCCCCGGATTGGTCTCGGCCATGAGTGGTGTTCGCCCAGGAGGCACAGTCAGCCAGGTCGGCCTGCACACCGGCCCCGCGACCATCGATCCCATCGGATTGTGCGTCAGGGAGATCAACCTGATCGGTTCCTTCTGTTATCCGGTCTACAGCTTCCCGCGCACGATTTCCCTCGTGGCGACCGGTCGCTATCCGCTGGAGAAGATCCTCACCGGGATCATCGACGTCTCCGAGGTTGTCGATCGCGGTTTCAACCGCTTGGTCGACCCCAAGGGTGACGCCTTGAAGATCCTTGTCAAGGCCGCAAAGTAACCATCACCCCGACCAGTGGGCAGTGAGTCTGAATCCGCTCTTCTTCGCAGGAAGAAGAGCGGATTCAGACTGTCAGGCCCGGGAAAGAACCGTCGAGACGAGCCGCCACTACTGGTGATCAGTCGTCGAGTTTGAACAGCCGCCGGGCGTTGTCGCGGCCGATGGCTTCGCGGTCGTTCTCGCCGATCTCGGCTTGGTCGAACCAGGTGGCTGCTTCTTCCATGTCTTCGAAGGGGAAGTCAGTGGAGAACATGACACGAGCCGTACCGATCTCTTCCATGGAGTTGCGCATCGCCATGGTCCGGAAGTTGCCGCTGGTGGTGACGTAGAAATTTTCCCGGAAGTAGTCGATGAAGGGTCGCTTGGCCTGCACGCCCAGAGGATTGCGTCCATCGGCGGACGCCCAATGGGAGGTACGCCAAATGTTGTACGGCAGGAACTCGCCGAGGTGACCCAGGACGACGGTCAGCTTGGGGAAGGCGTCGAACAGACCGGACCCGATGAGCCTGAGCGCATGGGTGCCTGTCTCGACCGAGAACTGCCAAGCCGGACCCATCAACCAGGGATGCCCTTCAATGATCTGCTGCCGCGATGCCAACGGGTTGCGCGGATGAAGGTAGAAGGGGACGTCGAGGCGTTCCACTTCCGCCCAGAAGGGACGATACTGAGGCAGATCATAATATGTCGCATTGTCTTCTTCCCCGATCTGGGAGAAACCGTTGACCAGCACCCCCACAAACCCGAGGTCCTGCACAGCCCGCCGCAGTTCTTCGATGGCTGCGTCGGGATCCTGCAGCGGCACGGCAGCGAACGCGCGGAAGCGGTCGGGGTTGCGGTCGACCAGTTCGGCCAGTTTGTCGTTGGCCCGATGAGCCATGCCGATCGCGTCCTTGGTGTCGTAGCGTGCCTGGACGGTTGGTGCGTTCAGCGAAATGATCGCCGTGCGGATACCGCAAGCGTCCATTCTGCGCAGCCGGGAGTCGGCGACATCAAGCAAGTCCTTCTTGCGGGCCGGCCAGATGTCTTTGCCGAAGAAGATCTCCGAATCGCCGACGGTTTCCTCGGTGGCGAAGTGTTCTTCGAGTGCGACTTTATCGTGCATAGTTGTTCTGCCTTTCTTATTTCAGCGATGGCGCCCAGGGTCGTGGTACGGCCGAAGATGATCGAGTGGTACGACCATACGCCCCTGGTACGACATGAGCGACGAACCCACCCATCTTACAGACAATGAATCTAGCTGAAACACGGTACTGTCATAGGTCCCGCCCGGCATCTGATCGCTCATCACAGGATATTCCAGCACGCAAGTTCGTACTGAGTCCATACTCATTGGGACAACATGCAGTCATATTGATTATGCCTCAACCCGGATGCACCGATTCATGGCTGCTGCGCGACCCTGTGGAGGCACGCTGGCTCGTCGGGCGGCGTTCAACTTCACGTCCAGTCTGCCCTCACGCCACCCGCCGACCCATCGCACCCCCACAGGGTCGCTCGCGACGCCAGCAATCGGTGCATCCGGGCTAGACCTGGTGCAGAACTGACAACTAGGTCGCATACAAATCAGGCGGGGGTAAAAACAGCCCAATTCTTGCTCCGGAGGGATTTGTGCGGTTCTTTCCTCTGATGGATCGCACGGGGGGACCTTAGCGTATTGCCTAGTGCTTGGCTCAATCATCACCCAGCACGTTCACGAAAGAAGGTTGATTATGAAGAAGATTCGCGTTTTGGCTGGCTTGGTGGCTAGCGTCGCTCTCTTGGCGGGCATGGTGTCAGTGATGCCGTCGGCAGCCCAAGCAGCATCCACGTACAAGATCATTACCAGTCCCAAGGGTGAGGCTGTCCCCAGCATCCCCCGGATCGGACCGGGCAGCAACTATGCCATGCTAGGTACTCCCGCTAAGGCATCGCAGTCATTCGATTGTTGGGTCAAGGGGACTCCCGTACACGGTGACTATATCTGGGGCCGTATTGCTGGCACTGGCAATGGTTTCATTGCTGATTGGTGGATTCAGCTCAACGGGAAAACCCTGAACACAAAGTTGCCCCAGTGCCCAGGTGCGACATCCAACAAAACACCAGTTGGTTTCCTTGATTCTGTTTCGGTCTTCGCGGGCAATTCAACGAATCGTGGGGGGAATACCGTCGTTTTCACGGGTTGGGCTACTGATCCGGACAAACTGTCGTCCAACGTCACTATTGTCGTGTATGCGCAGCAAGGCTCTTATCTCTATAAGCTGGGCAGTGGTACGACCGGGGGCACGAGGGCGGATGTGAAGAAAGTCCATCCTACGTATAGCAACAAGACGGGGTATGCCGTCTACGTGCAAGTCGCCAGCGGCGTCCCGACCACTTATAAGGTCTACGCTGTCGATGTGAACACCGGAGCCCAGACTCTGTTGACTTACGGTACAAAAACGTTAACTGCGAAGTAATCCGCCCACGGTGGAATCAACGAAAAGCTGTCCCAGAGCCCTACCTTTGGGACAGCTTTTACATGTGTGGCCTGAGTCTTGCCACGGACCTCGGCGGTGGGGGCGCCCAGAGTATGATGAGCCTATGGGGGGACCGCTTTCAGATTCTGGCGACGAGGTAGACGTGCCCGATGCCAACACGGCACGGGACGGATTCGTGCCTCGGTCGCCCTGGTGGACGATACCGGTGGTCGTCGCAGTCGCTGCCGTGCTGGTGGTCGCGGCGTGGTTTTCTCCGGCATGGTTCAATCCTCACCTGGATCAGTATTCAAGCGGTGGGGCTCAGACAATCCCCGGCACCGCGTTCGTCCTGACAGAAACGGCAATTACCACAAGAACTCCTGTCACCATCGCAGGTGTCACCGGCATCCCTGGTGCTGAACCGGTCCTCAGTTGGGTGACCCACACCACCGGCCAGACTAACGCCGCGCAAGCCGCGTGGGACGGCGTGGCGGCCTTGTCATGTTCGGCGGACGGCAGAATTTGTGGGGCGTCCGCTGCGACGGCGTCGCCGGTGGACCCGGCCGCGCTCCAGGATGACCTTCAAGCCAAGGGTTGGTCGGTACCCAGCAACGCATTGCCCCAGCAGGCGAGATCAGGTGACCAACTCTGGGTGGTCTGGCAGATCTCAGCCTGCCCGGCGGATGACTCCGCTGGCGCACCGCAACCACTCAGCGCAATCCAGGTGGGTGTCCGCTTCCGGACGCTCTTCGGCTTCACCGTCACCCAGTACGGCACCATGATCGTCAGTCCGTTCACCTCCGGAACCGGCTGGCTTCAAGACATGGGTGTCTGCCCGGTCTGACATCCGAGCCGACTGGAATATTCAGCAGAAATAGTGCCCCGGGGCAGCTTTCTCGCGGTTTTTTCCCCTGTTGCAGCAAGGATGGAATGCTATAGCGTTTCTATAGCCGACTGTGGCAAGCGCCATTGATGAAGCTGACATGAAAGGACAGAACTCATGGTCAACCCCCTGCAACTGATTCCCGTCAAGGCCCGCATGACCGTACTGCTGATCGCTCTTGTGGTCGGCGCGGTAGCCCCCGTGATCTTGCCCAACCTCTCCGGTTGGGTCGCGACAACAGTGTCTGTGATCGCCGCCGTGATGGCCCTGTTCAGCAACGCTCAGTCCTTGTCCAACATGACACCCGATGAGTCCAACCCCGCCATCGTCGCCAAGAAGACCAAGGGCGGAACCGACCAGTCGCAGTAGGCGGCTTCGGCCATCATGACTGCTGCCTGCCCCATGACCCGTGTCGTGTGGGGCGGGTGAGATGTAATAAGTAACACTGAGAGGACTCGCTTCTGACATGTCCCGTTATCCTGTGTACGATCGTTATCCTGGGTTGGCTCGTTATCTTGGGGTGGATCTCTATCCTTCATTGTTTCAGGACCTTCGGTTGTGGGCCGGCGCCAGTTGCAGGATCCTACCCTGCAACGCGACTACTGTCCTCGTTTTGCGTTTTTGGTATATCAGCCTATTCTGGGCATTTCAGTTTTCATTCCATCTGAAATACTCCTGGGTGTTCGTCGGGCCCCAGGGTTTCACGGAACGCCCGGTCTCTCCTGAGGAAATGGAGTACTACCGAGTCAAGGAACAACTACACCTTTGGTGGTGGGGGCAATACGGCCTTCTGCTATTGCTTGGCTGTTGGGGCTCGGTCTTGACCATCGGGATGTTGGCCTCGCTCGTCGTAACACTAATCACAGGATAGGGACGACGTGGTCCAGCTCGCCCCATTGGGGATAAGAACAGCGCAAGACTCGCAGGCCGCATCACCCCTGGTGGCAGTACGGCCTGTGGACCAGTCTCATGCCTCAACGAGTCTGGCCGAGGTCCTCAGATGACCCAAGCGGGAACAATCGTATTACTGGCGTCCAGTGGAACAACGTCCTCGGCCATGCACACCACCGCACCCGTGCCGACGCGTACTTTGAGACCAGACCCACCAGACCTAGTGTCTTTGAGGGGATCAAGCACACGGAAACTCGATAAAGCGTGGATGGAGGCAGACACCGACTTCTTCACTTCGATCGGCTGGATGACCTGGTCACGCAGGATGATCAGGTCGATTTCTCGTTTCTCCTTGTCACGATAGTAGAACAAGGGTGGCTCCAGGCCAGCGGCAGCATAACTG
>WREX01000089.1 GCA_009779115.1 Propionibacteriaceae bacterium | reverse complement strand
GGTGATGAGGGCGCACTGCGGTCCCAGGCCTGTGCCTTTGAGGTAACTGGTCGGGTAGAGCATTTCTTGCATGCCGGGGCCGCCCTTGGGGCCCTCGTAGCGGACGACGACGACATCTCCGGCTTGGACGCGGCCGTGCAGGATGGCGTCGACTGCTTCCTCTTGGGATTCGGTGACCTTGGCTGGTCCGGTGAATTGCCATTGTTCCAACGGAACTCCGGCTGTCTTGACCACGCATCCATCCTCGGCAATGTTTCCGGTCAGGATGGCCAGGCCGCCGTCGGCGGTGTACGCGTGGGCGATGTCTCGCACACAGCCGTTGGCCGCGTCGGTGTCCAGGGTCTTCCAGCGCGCGGTCGACGAGAAGGGCTCGATGGTACGTACGCGACCGGGGGCGGCGTGGAAGAGTTCGAGGGCGTCGGGGCGGGCTGTGCCGCAGCGGATGTCCCAGTCGGCCAGCCAGGCGTCCAGGTTGGGGGCGTGAATCGCCCGGACATCGCGGTTGAGCAGGCCGCCGCGGTCCAGTTCGCCGAGGATCGCTGGGATGCCACCGGCGCGGTGGACGTCCTCCATGTAGTACTGATGGGAGTTGGGGGCGACCTTGGCCAGGCACGGGGTGTGGCGGGAGAGTTGGTCGATGTCGGCCTGGGTGAAGTCCACACCGGCTTCTTGAGCGGCGGCCAGCAGGTGCAAGACGGTGTTCGTCGAACCGCCCATGGCGACGTCCATGGTCATGGCGTTGAGGAAGGCCGATTTGGTGGCGATGCTGAGCGGGAGAACAGAGGTGTCGTCGTTGTCGTACCACTGATGGCAAAGATCGACGACCAGGCGGCCGGCTTGTTGGAAGAGGCTGCGCCGGTCGGGGACGGTGGCCAAGGTGGAGCCGTTGCCTGGAAGCGCCAGGCCTAGGGCTTCGACCAGGCAGTTCATCGAATTGGCGGTGAACATCCCCGAGCAGGAGCCGCAGGTCGGGCAGGCCGCCTGTTCGATCCGCTCCATCTCGTCGTCCAAGATCGTGGGGTCCACCGAGGAGATCATGGCGTCGATCAGGTCGAGCGAAGTTTCCGTGTCACCGGCGTGCACGACCGTACGCCCAGACTCCATCGGGCCGCCGGAGACGAAGACCGTGGGGATGTTCAGGCGCAGGGCGGCCAGAAGCATGCCGGGGGTGATCTTGTCACAGTTGGAGATGCAGACCAGGGCATCGGCCTGGTGGGCGTTGACCATGTACTCCACCGAATCGGCGATGATCTCGCGGCTGGGAAGGGAATACAGCATCCCGGAATGGCCCATCGCGATCCCGTCGTCGATGGCGATGGTGTTGAACTCCCGCCCGATGGCGCCGGCTTGGGCGATCGCGTCACAGACCAGGGTACCCATGTCTTTGAGGTGGACGTGGCCGGGCACGAATTGGGTGTACGAATTGGCGACGGCGATGATGGGTTTGCCGAAGTCGGACTCGGCGATCCCGGTGGCGCGCCACAGCGCACGGGCGCCGGCCATGATCCTGCCTTCGGTTGTCGTACGCGAACGAAGCTTGGGCATCGGTCCTCCTTGAGTGTGGTGGGGGTTTGCTGGGTCAGTGCCGCCACCACTGAGAGCGGATGGTCTGACAGCCGCTGGGTGATGACGCGGCAATCCCGGCTATCCCAGATGGCGTTCCCACGCATGAACGTCATTGAGAGACACCAGATTAGCCCCCTGGCCCTGGCTGTCGCGGTGGTGACCACTGCGTGTCAGGTGATGGTGACCTCGGCCAGACGCGCGGTGTCGTTGGTGATCAGGGCTTCGGGGCCGGTGAGGAGGACGTCACGAGTCTTCGTTGCTGCGTGGTCGCAGTCCCAGCCGAGCCAGACGCGTACTGTTCCGGGCTCAACCACGCGGGCCATCTCGCGGTTGTGGAAACCGAAGCGGGCAGCGGGAATCCGCCAGGTGACAAGCTTGGACTGTCCGGCTTCGAGGAAGACGCGGGTGTACGCGAGCAACTGGCGCATCGGGCGGGTGATGGACGCGACCGGATCACGACTGTACACCTGGACAAGGGTGTGGCCGTCGCGGGAACCGGTGTTTGTGACCTGGACTTGGACGTTGATCCAGCCGTCGGTCGGAGCTTGGTCCGAGACGGAAAAGCCTGTGAAGTCGAAACTGGTGTAGCTCATCCCATATCCGAACGAGTACTGCGGGCGGTTGTCGACCGAGGACACCGACCCGGAATCGCCCAGCTGGGGATGGAGATAGGAGTACGGAAGAACACCTGTTGTCCGTGGCACGGAGACGGGCAAGTGACCGGAGGGGTTGATCCTCCCCGAGATGACTCCTGCGATCGCTGCCGCTCCTTCTTCGCCGGGGAAGAACGCTTGCAGAGTGGCCGCCGCCCGCTCGGCGAAACTCTTGATGGCGTACGGACGCCCGGTCACCAGGACCAGGATCACCGGGGTTCCCGTGTCCAGCAGGGTGTCGAGCAACTCCGGTTGGACTCCGGGAAGGTCGAGACTGTCGGCGTCGCAGCCTTCGCCGGAGGATCCCCGGCCGAACAGACCGGCCTGGTCGCCCATGACCGCGATGACGAGGTCGGCTTCCCGGGCCACCTCGATGGCCTGGGCGAAGCCTGTACGGTCATCCTCGCGTACTGGGCAACCGGGGGCGTGGGTCACGACCGACTGGGGGTATTCAGTGCGAATGGCGTCGAGGAGGGTGGGCGCGGCGATCCCGGGTTCAACTGCGGGATTGTGCATCAGGACGTGGTTGACGAAGCTGTAGCAGCCGAACAGGGCAGACGGACGATCGGTGTTGGGGCCCACCACACCGATGCGCAGCCCGGGGCAATCAGCCAGCGGCAAGACATTGTGGTTGTCCAACAGGATGATCGACTCCTCGGCCATCCGGGCGGCGATAGCGCGATGCTCGCCGGGGTCGAGAGTCTCGGGAACGTTGGCCAACAGTTGTTGTAAATGCTCGATCTCGGTGTCGAGGTCGAGCAGACCCAGGGCTTCTTTCTGGGACAGGACTCGGGTCACGGCGGTGTCCAGGGCTTGGGCGAGGGGTGGTTTTTCGCACAGTACGGCGAACTGTTTATCCCAGAAGGCGTCCCCGTTCGGTAACTCCACATCCATCCCGGCCAGCAGAGACTGGGCGGCGGCGTCGGCGAGATCGGCGGCCACGCCGTGTTCTTTGTAGAGGAAGGCGACTCCGAAATAATCGGCCACGACAGTGCCTGTGAAGCCCCACCGGTCGCGAAGGATGTCGGTCAACAGGTGCCGGTCGCAGTGGACGGGCACCTGGTCGATGTCGACGTAGGCCGGCAGGACCGATCCCACGTGGGCGTCCAGAACCGACACTTCGAAGGGAAAAAGGAAGACATCTTCCAGTTCCCTCGGGCCTGCGTGGACGGGGGCGAGATTGCGCCCTGCCGCCGAGGCAGAATAGCCTGCGAAGTGCTTCAGAGTTGCGACAATGCCAGTGGATTGGAGACCTTCGACATAGCTCTTGCCCAGGGTTGCCACGAGGTACGGGTCCTCGCCCATTGTCTCTTCGACCCGACCCCACCGGATGTCACAGACGACGTCGAGAACGGGGGCCAAGCCCTGATGGACGCCCAGAGTTGTCATCGTCAAGCCAATGGCCCGGGCCATGTCGTAGGTCAGGCCGGGGTCGAAACTGGCGGCCCAGGCCAAGGGCGTGGGGAAGGTGGTGGCCGTCCAGGCGGACAGACCGGTCAGGCACTCCTCATGGGCCACGGCTCCGATCTTTAACCGGGTGTTGTCGCGCAACCATCGTTGGTGGCCGAGAAGAGTGGCCAGTCCTTGGGAGGGTGTCAACGGTTTCGTACCGAAGACTCTTGTCACCTGACCGATTCCGTGGACCGCGACATCGCTGAACTGTTCTGCCACATCGGTGATGGTGTCCATGTCAGGGGCCACGACACCGCCTTCGGCGAAGCCTAACCAGACGCCGCACAATTGGGCGATCTTTTCCTCCACGGTCATGGAGGCGATCAGAGAGCTGACGCGCTCAGACGGGGAAGCCACTGTCCCTCCTTTGTTTCCAGAAGCGGTTGGTGGGATTGGGTAAAATCGGCTCAAAGGAATGAGCCCCCGGATTGCGTCGAAAACGCCTGTCAGTGCGAAATCCCACCGGTACAACTCTAGGTCTCACGGAAGATTGGTGCGATAGATCAGGGAAAACTAGAGTATTCTAGTAGAAAGTTTCGCTGACTAGTTCATGGGTGTGAACAGGCGAGTTTCAGCCTGGATTGGTGGATTCAGGTTTGGGCTGACAGAGGAGGTTTCATGGCTGATTCGCGAATGACCTTGGCCGACATTGCGAAACTGGCGAATGTTTCTCTGGCGACAGTGTCCAAGGTCCTCAATGGGCGTACTGGGGTTTCGGAGAGCAGACGCGATGCGATCTTGGCCATTCTGGACGAGCAGGGGTACCGCCGACGGGGCACCGGGGGCAGGCATCGGGCAGGGCTGATCGACATCGTCCTGCGTGGCATTGACACCTTGTGGGCGACGCAAATCTTGGTCGGGGCCCAGGATGAGGCAGCTCGGGCCGGGGTCGGACTGGTGGTGACCCCCACCCATGGCCGTGCGATGGGAAACCGGCATTGGATCACGTCGTTGGCCCAGCGCCACAGTGATGGAATCGTCTTGGTCGTCTCCCGGTTGCAGATTGGTGTCGATCACGAACTGGGCAAGCTGGGGATTCCGTACGTCTTCGTCGATCCGATCGGAGTTCCGGACCAAGATGTGCCCGTGATCGGCACGACCAATGTCGCTGGGGGACGCGAAGCCACTGAGCACCTGCTGGGCCTGGGTCACCAGCGGATCGGGATCGTCACCGGTGAGCGGGGCCTGGCCTGTTCCCAGGAGCGGCTCGCGGGGTACCAGGAGGCTTTGGACAAACAGGGGATCCCCGTCGATGAGGACTTGATCTGTTTCGGCAACTTCCAGGTCGAGGGTGGGTACGCCGGGGCCACTCGGTTGCTCAGCCTGCCTGATCCGCCCACTGCGATCTTCGCCGGTTCGGATTTACAGGCATATGGGGTCTACCAAGCCGTCAGGGTGGCTGGGTTGAGGGTACCGGAGGACATATCCGTCATCGGCTTCGACGATGTGCCGTTGTGCCAATGGGTCTGCCCGCCACTGACGACTATCCGGCAGCCCTTGGCCGACATGGCGCGTGAAGCCACCCGGATCTTGGTCGAGATGGCCTATCGTGGCATCGAACCACCCAGGAAGAAGATCGAGTTGGCGACCAGTTTGGTGGTACGGGAGTCCACTATGCCGCCGAAGAGACGATGACCACCCAGGACAGATACGATGGAGTCGAGTTTGTCAGCTGATGGAGGAGAAATGTCCAATACTTACGGATCGGGATCTGGTCCAGTCTCGCCGAATCCTGACAGCCTGAATCTGGGACCCTCCCCATGGGTGCCGACTCAGCCTGCCAGCCAGTATCTGCCGATCAGTGAGCCTGGATACAGTCCTGTCGACTCTCAGCAAGCACCCACTGGCTGGGAAGCCCCACGACTGTCGGCGAATGGACAATCGCAGCCTGACCCCTACGGACATCTGGTGGATACCTCTGCGGTCCAGCCCGCTGCTGGCGACGCGGGGTATCAGGTGTACAACCCTCAAGCCACGATGACACCGAACATGCAGCCGTACAACGGTGGACAACCCTACCCGCCGATCTACCCAGCCCAGCCGGGGATGATGGTTCCTGGGCAAGTCGTCCAGACTTCCTATGGGACCTTCATGGTCGGCGACAAGTCGAAGCTGGCAGCCGGGCTCCTGGGGATCTTCCTGGGCGGCTTCGGTGCCGGCCAGTTCTATCGAGGCAATGCCGGCATGGGTGTCGTCCAGATTGTCGTCACCTTCTTCACATTAGGCCTAGGGTCCTTGTGGGGGCTGATCGAGGGGATTGTGGTCCTGGCCTCTCAGCCGGGATCACCGTCTTCTTTGGATTCCAATGGCCAGATCATGGCCTGACCCGTACCTGCTCGGTCAGGTTCGCCGGGATCTGCTCGGGGCTGGTGGAATCAATGGTGGCTGATCCGACCACTCGCGTCCTGTCATAGATGACAGCCGTCTGACCAGGTGCGATGCCGAATGCGGGCTGGAGCAGGTCGATGCTGACTCCGGTGCCGTCAGCGGTGATCTGGGCCGGGATCTCAGGCGCATGGGCCCGTAATTGCACGGCTGCGGACAGAGGAGTCGCAGGTGGCTGGCCACACCACAGGGGGTTGATGGCACGAAGACTGGTGACGCGCAGCTCTTCCTGGGGAGCGACAATGACTGTGTTTGTATCGGGGTCGAGGCGGAGGACGTAGCGGGGTCTGCCGTCAGGGGCCGGATTGGTCAGGCGCAGTCCCTTGCGCTGCCCGATGGTATAGCCGGTGATGCCCTGGTGGTGGCCGAGCACAGTCCCGTTCTGGTCGCGGATCTCACCGGGAGGAGAGCCGAGACGGTCGTGGAGGTACGCGGCGGTGTTGTGGTCGGGGATGAAACAGATGTCGTACGAGTCGGGCTTGTCAGCCAGCGTGAAACCGCGTTCGCGCGCCTCTTGGCGTACCTGCTGTTTCGTGCTGTCGCCAAGGGGGAACAAGGAATGGCGCAATTGGTCTTGGGTGAGGACACCGCGGACGTAGCTTTGGTCCTTGGCCGGGTCGATCGCTCTGTGGAGTTCGACATCGCCGTGGTTGCCGGTGACCAGGCGGGCGTAGTGCCCAGTGAGGATGCCATCGAAACCGAGGGCCAGGGCGCGGTCACACATGGCGGCGAACTTGATCTTCTCGTTGCACCTCAGACAGGGATTCGGGGTGCGGCCTCGGGCGTACTCGTGGAGGAAATCGTCCACGACCAGGGTGAGGAACTCCCGGGAGAAATCCCAGACGTAGAAGGGGATTCCTAGTTTGTCGGCGACTCGGCGCGCATCATTGGCGTCTTCCAATGAGCAGCATCCGTGCGAGCCTGCGCGAGAGGTCTCCAGGGAACGGTTCAGGGCGAGATGGACGGCGGTGACCTCGTGTCCGGCATCCAGGGCGCGGGCTGCTGCCACGGAGGAATCCACCCCGCCGGACAGGGCTGCGATCAGGCGGGCCACGGCTGCCTCCTGGCCCGTGCGACGGCTTGCGGCAATGCGGTGCCCAGGGCGTCGAGGTCGTCGGCGGTGGTTGTCCAGCCGAGCGAGAAACGCAGTCCGCTGAGAGCCTGCTCTTCGGTCAGGCCCAGGGCGAGCAGGACCTGGCTGGGCTGGGGGATGCCGGCTGTGCAGGCCGATCCGGGGGACACATCGATGCCGTGTTCGTCGAGCAGGACCACCAGGTCTTGGGCGGAACATCCGGGGAACAAGGCGTAAGTGATGGCCGGGCTGCGATGGGCAGGTGTTCCGAGGATCTCGGCGCCAGTTCCCCGCAGGATGAGTTCGAGGCTGGCGGCTAGTACGGACAGACGCGCGGATTCGGCTTCACGTTCCTGTTGGCTGAGGAGGACGGCGTCGGCAAAGGCGGCGATCAGGGGTACGGCGAGGGTTCCGGAGCGCAGTTTCCGCTCCTGGCCGCCGCCGAAGGAGATGGGATCGAGTCCGGTGGTGCGGGGCAGGACCAGTGCGCCGATGCCCATCGGCCCGCCAAGCTTGTGGGCCGACCAGGCGAGCGATGCCGGCGCGGGCAGGCTGGTTGGCAGGAGGTGGGCTTGTACGGCATCGCTGTGGAAAGGGATGGACTCGCGGTGACAGGCCTCAGCCAGGTCGGCGACGGGCTGGACTGTGCCAATTTCATTGTTCACCCACAGACAGGTGACGAGGGCGAGGCAGTCGGCGGACTCACCGATCAGGGCACACGTGCGCTCAAGGTCGATGATTGCGTCATCGGTCACGGGCATGTCGACGACAGTGAACCCCTCTTTGACGAGGTGGTGGACCGAGTCCATGACTGCGTGGTGTTCGATCGGGCTGGTGAGGACCATGGTCCGGCGGGGGTCAGCCGCTCGTCGGGCTCGCGCGATGCCCAGGATGGCCATGTTGTCGGCCTCGGTGCCACCGGAGGTGAAAATGAGGTCACCGGGGTTGATCTGAAGGGCCTCGGCCATCGTCTCCCGGGAGTCTTCGACGACT
>WREX01000088.1 GCA_009779115.1 Propionibacteriaceae bacterium | reverse complement strand
TGTGAGCCGCTCGACCACCTGGTCGACTGTGTGGTCGAAAGCCCAGGGCGCGTGCGGAGGGACGGTCGATGAGACCTTGACCGAGACATAGTCGACATCGGGACGGGCCAGCAGGCGCTCCACTCCCTCCAGTCGCCTGACGGCCTCGTGCTCACCAAGGACAGCCTCACCGAGCAGGTTGAGATTGGTCCGGGTCCTGTCGTCGACGATGTGAGCCAGGGCTTTCGTCAGCTTGGCAGGGCGGGCATCGATCACCAGATGTCCGACCATCGACCGCAGCACCCACCTGGCCATGGGCACCACCACCCCCGGCAGGATCGGTGCCACAGCACCGCCGAGCTTGACAGCCACCCGAAGGTACACCGGCAAACTGGTCGGTACCGACTGGGCCAGGGTCCGCAGTCTCTGGGCAGCAACAGCGGTGTCTTCGGGCCGTACCACACCATCGACGAAGCCGACGGTGAACCCCAGGCCCTTGGGATCTTTCAACAACTTGGACAGCAAAGCCACCGACCCCGTCTGCCGATGGCCCGATGACTGATCCAACCATCGCCTCACCAAAGCGATGGATTCTGTCAGCAGTTCTGGGTCGATCGCGTCGGGCGATACCGGGTTCTCCTGCGCTTGGGCCAAGTGCGCGGCTGTAGCAGGATCCAACTCATTCAACAACATGTCACCAACCTCTGAGATACGAGTGATCGCCATGGTTCACTCCACGGCGACGGTGGGATATGGCCTTATCAGCCAACCTACCACCATGGACACGATCCCGGTCAGGGCGCGTCGGTCGGTGCGTCGGCGAACCCCCATTCTGTGAGCAACACAGGATGAGTACGGGCGAAGTCACCGAACCAGTGGTCCCAGTTGCTGGCGGAATCGCCGGGGTAAATGTGAGCAGCGTACGCGATGTTGTCGCCAGTCAGGGGTGCGTCGACGGCCCACGACAGATCCTTCGACCATTGGATGCCACCGATGACCACAACAGTGTCAGCCCCTATGCCGCGTACCGCGCCGACCAGGCCCTGTGCCATCGTGCTCCACTGCGTCGCAGGAACGCCTTCACATTCGTTGACCAGTTCGAACAGCACGTTCAGCGGTGAGCACCAGTTTTTCTGACATCGCGATGGGCGGTGGTACGTGGTGCGCCGCAGCCGGGACATGGTATTTCAGCAGGCTCCAGGAGCCAGGACTCGCATTCGGCTGTCACCATGGTGATGATGTCTTGGGCGTCGTGGGCGCGTTGCTCGTCGGCTAAGAAAGCGGCCACGAACGTTGTCGCGCCTTTGAACGTACTGATCATCATGAAGATGCCGCCGGTGTCGACGTAGGCGCCTGAAATGTGCGCGGCTTTGGGGGAGCACTGGTCAAATTGGACACGGCTTTCGTCGAGGACTCCGACATTGGAGTACGAGATGGAATTGAGACGGTACGACTGGCCGATCAAGAATTTAACCACGCGGATCGGCATCCAAGTCCACATCTCCGGTAGCCTGCGAAGACCCATGATCGCCCGGTTGCGGGATCTCAACTCAGCGACTTCCGCGTGGACCTGGTCCAGTGTGGTCGAGAATGAATCCTCAGCGCTGAACGTCACGGTGATCTGGAGACGACCCGTCATGTTCGCCACGGTCAACTCTCCCAGGTCGGCCAGTCGGCGAAGGTCGACCGGACACGAGATATGGACGGTGTCCACCCCTTGCAGGCGGGCTGCGACACGGGCGTACGCCGTGACGAAGACATCGTTCAACGTGACTCCACACCTCTTGGTCCGGGCGTGAAGGGCTGACATTGAGTCCGCCGGAATACAGGATCGTACGCGAACTTTTGGACCCGCAGAAGAACCACCCAGAGGGATCCCACCCCAAGTCATGTTGTAACCAGCCGCCTCAGCGGGGGTTGGGCCGCCCACCTTCTGCTTCACCAGCTCCCAGGTGAGAGCACGACTATTGCGTACGGAAGGATTCTTGCCATTATAGAAATCGGACAGCAGACCGATGAACTGCCATAACCCTGCTGCGTCGGACAGGACATGGCTGATCGTCACAATCAGCGTGTCACCCTGAAGTCCGTGGCCGATGAGGATTTTGACCTGGGGCCCGTCTCTGGGATCAAGCTCCAGGCCGTGGTCAGGTACGGATGATGCCTCCTCGACGATATCGGCGGCGACGATACCCACGGGACGGAAGTCACAACGATCAACGTCAATTCCATAGAGGGTTTCTGGGATGATGACCGATACCTTCTCGACTGCGGTGACGAGGCGATCCCGGTTGATTCGACCCTCGAACTCCACAAAGGCATACACCAGAGCAGGGACAACATGGGAATGGATCATTTGGGCAGCGTCAAGGGGTTGATACCCCCCGGGATGGACACGTCTCACTTCGCGACCCTAACACATATCACATTTTGAATCAACGATCCGGTGACCATCACGAAAGAGTGTCAAAGTGAAGTGTACTTGTTAATCGTTGGTTATTCTCCGCAACGGTTATGGTGTCGGAATTCCTCCTCACCTGACTCGAAGCCACGACTCGCCTGTGATCCAGGCGGATGAGGCGCCTACGGGTGCCGAGGCAACTGCCCCTGCCAGGTCTGGGTCTCGGTTTCCCCATCCCAACGCCACGTGATGGTGATGTCGCTTCCGGCAGCGGACGACTCGGGGAGAACCACCCACTCCCCAGGGCCGAGCTTGGCCACTTCGGTCGGTGTTGAGGCATCGCTGCCGCTGATCATTATCCGTACGTCGTGTACGGCACGTCCCATGATTCGTGTCGCCCGGTAGGCCCCATCCTCCCAGGTCAGCACCCAGACCGGCCCGATCGCCCCGCCATGCTCAGTCCCCCGCTCTTCCAGATGATCGATAAACCTCAAACGCAACCACACTGCCAGCAATGCCCCGATGACTAGCACAATCACAATGACAATAATCCATATCATAGGTTCATGATAGTACTTCGATTTCTGATGAAAGAGGAGCAGCAATGGCGTAATCCTGACTCAGGAAAAGGTCATGCCGTTGTTGTCCCCAACATCCGTAGTCTTCACGTGAAAGATGGTATGCGAGCGGCGCATCGCCTTTGAGAGTTCCGTATGGCCCCTATTGAATGGACTGACGGCTCCTGGCTCGTGGACGAACATGTCCCACGTCCTGAGGGCCATGTCAGCCACAATGTCATGGAAATCGAACTGAACAACCACAGTTTTGCGCCCATCTTCGTCGACGACCTCGGCCCGTTTCGCGCCAGGGATTCGGCATGGAGGTCAAGACGATGGCGCCCGAGAGAATAGGTCACGGCCTCGCCCTGTCACGCTCGACGGCCTCCCGGCGGATCACGGACGGCACGATCCAGCCGGTCAAGTTTGGCAACCGGCACACGTGATACACGGGCACCCACTATGCGGGAACATTGTCTGCTTGCCGTCGCGGTGAACTGAAGCTGTCTGGAATGAATTACCATTGAAACCAACGAAGGGGAAATTATGAGCAAACGTCATGTCACTGCTGCCAATGCTCCTGGTCGCTCGTCAGCTGACAAGCACATCCCTGGCAGGCGGGGACTGCACTCAAGCGCAATGGTGGCAATACTGGCCGGTCTGTTGGTCGGCCTAGTCGGCTGTACCTTGCCGCCGCCCGCATCTCAGAACGGTCCAACCGGCGCCAGCGCCCAGCCAACATCAATCGTCCAGGCGTTCCTCGAAGCCATCGCGGTGGCCGATGCCACAACAGCGCTGACGTTCATCGCCAACCCACCATCAGACACTTCACTCATGACCGATGCAGTGCTCGACCAGAGTTTGCAACTGGCGGCGATCTCGGATATTTCCACCACCGCATCCAACAGTGACGGCACGATCACCGAAGCCGACTATCAGATGGGCGACACATCGGTAAGGGCCACCTTCCATCTGAGAACAGTCGCCCAGGGATACGCAATCACCGACGGTGTCCTAAAAATGGACCTGACCGGCGCCTGCACCCCGTGCACGGGCATCGCCCTGAACGGGGTACCAATCACCCAACCCAGTGTCAACCTATTCCCGGGCACATACCAGTTCGGCGCATCCAGCCCGCTGCTCGCCGTCACCGCAGACACCTTCAGCTTCACGGGTGCGTGGCCGCCGCCGTGGCCGACGGTGTCCGTCAAACTGGCCTCAGGCGCCGACGCAACACTCGGTGCAGCCGCTCAGGCTGTGATCGACCCCTGTCTGCAAGAGAAGGCGATTCCGACCAGTTGCGGCTTCGGAGTTCCGTTGCTGAGCGGGGTGACACTAGTAGCAGACAGCGTCACATACAAGCCAGACTACAGTTACTACAAACCACTGACTGAAGTGGGCTGCAGGCTGCACAACCCCAACACGACCGAAGCGATCTGCAATACCCCACTCATCATCGATTACTCGGTCAAGGACACGGCTGGCCAACCGTTCTCCGGCGAGATCGACGCCTTCGTGACAGCGACCATTGATATCAGCGATCCCAACCACCTAGTGGCCACATTGTCGGGCTTCTAGTCGTAGGCGAGGCTCATCGAGGACCACTAGGTTGTTGGGATCGCTGACATCCTGAAAAATCCCATGACGCAACCATAGAACTTTGCGACTTGCTCATCAAATACGCCGTTCAGCTAGACAGCTATTCTCCTGAGGTGTCGATTGCCAAGTCCTCGCGGCCCCCCAACCCTGGGATAGTGACGACCTCGTTAGCTGACACGGACGACGAAAGAATAACCAGAAACGGCAACCGATGTGCACTCCTCTTCTGACATCCAGTCCAGAACCCGGAGCGGTCATATCAAATCGACGGGAATTGTGATCACGTTAGTTGTCACGTACCCACTCTTGTCGGCCAGGCAGATCAAGGCGCCGGTTCCGACCGGTACTCCCAGGCCATCGAGGACACGAAAACTGCGCACCATATTCTTGTGCGGCGTCGCACTCAGCTTGATTTCGACCGGATGCACAACTGCGTCGCGTCGTAGAACCAGGTCGATCTCGCGCTTTTGAGTGTCGCGGTAGAAGGACACCTCCCGCAGGTCTTCACCGGCATTGAGCACGGACTTCAGTATCTCGCTCACGACGAACGTCTCGAACATCGCTCCCGCCATCGCCCCCTTCTCCAGGACTTCTGGTGTGGTCCAACCCGCCAGGTAGCAGGCCAACCCGCAATCCATGAAATACAGCTTCGGTGTCTTGATCAGCCCCTTCGAAACATTAGTGAAGTACGGCCGCAGCACATGAACGACTCCCGAGGTTTCGAGAACCGCTGTCCACTGCTGAATCGTCTTCAACGTCACACCGACATCGTCGGCGACACTGCTGGCATTGAACAATTGCCCAGTACGCGCGGCCAATGCCACGAGGAACTTATAGAACAGATTCTCGTCCTTGATCCCGATGAGACTACGGACATCTCTCTCGATATACGTACGCACATAATTGCTGTAGTACAACCCCCACTCAATGTCGGGATTCTGAAGTTCCGGCATCGAGCCGCGATGAATCCGCCTCCACAGTTCCCCAACGTCGTTGAGGCCAGACACCTCACCCACCAGCGAATCTTCGGGCATGAATGACCCCTGACGATCAACGCCGGCAATCTCACGCCACGACAGGCCGCTCATCTGGAGAATCGCGATCCTCCCCGCCAACGACTCTGTGACATCCTGCATCAGGTGGAAGGTCTGTGAACCCGTCAGGACGATGGTGCCCTTGCGGTCGCTGCCATCAACCTGGACCTTGATCTGCCGGAAAAGACTCTGCGCGTACTGCACCTCATCCACGACCACCGGAGGCACATGATTACGAAAGAACAGCGCGGGATCATCAAGAGCCAGACTGAGCGCTTGGTTATCGTCCAACGTCACGTACCGATAAGTGTCAGACAGCATGTGCTGAAGCAATGTCGTCTTACCAACCTGTCGAGGCCCAGTGACCAAAACAACTTTAAATTGCCGGAGCAGTCTGTCGACAGTTGCACCAATAGCACGGTCGATATACATCGCTATCACTTTCTTGAAATTATGGAGTACTACTCCATAATACTAACAAATCCATCTCGAATGACGCTTATGATCGCATTGACCCCCGGACTGAGGTCGTAAAGACATGGTCGACTGTTTATCTTGACGATTGGAGACATCATCATGTGAACAGTACTAGTCAACAGGTGGAGTGTTCGGATTGATGGTGAGAACCGGCTCGTGTTTGCTCTTCGAGACATTTTCCTCCTGACAGGTCATTGCAGGAGACCCGACGACTGCCGTGAGGACAGGTTGGACGACTGTTGAGCGGTGATCGTCGGCTCAGCGTACCCGCACAGGGTCGTGTAGCAGCCATGGATCGGTGGATTCGGGGCGACGTCAAGACAACCCACGGGCACCCGAGTTCTAGACGATCAACCGAACAAGGCGTACGCTGAGGCCCAATCACATGCAATCAGGTACAACGAAAGACAGGTCCAAGATGCGCGCGGTCAAACTGGTAGCCCCCCACCGAATGGAAATCCAAGACGTTCCGATTCCGGAACCCCAGGCTGACGAGGTGCTCGTCAAGATTGCCGGTGCAGGCTTGTGCCACTCGGATCTGCACGTTCTGCATATGGGCGACGAGTGGCCGTTCTTCGGGGGCACTGTCGGCCACGAAGGTGCAGGCTGGGTGGAACGGATGGGTGCGAGCGTCGAGGGTTTCGCCATCGGTGACGCCGTGCTCGTGTCCGTGATCTACTCGTGCGGTCAATGTCGTCCGTGCCGCGAGGGGCGTGACAACGCGTGTGCTGTGGCCGGTAGCAGGATGCAGTTTCCGACCACTCCCGGACTCGGCCCGGACGGCGCTATGGCCGAGTACATGGTGGTCAAGGCGGCCAACCTGGACAAGCTCGGCGACCTCGACCCCGTGTCCGCCGCACCGTTGGCTGATGCCGGTGTCACCCCGATGCACGCGATCAACTCCGCTCGTCACCGCTTGACAGCCACGTCAACAGTGGTCGTGACCGGGCTCGGCGGCCTGGGGCACCTGGGGTTGCAGATCCTCAAGGCCACCACCGGTGTTCGCATCATCGCCGTCGACTCTGACCAGTCCAAACTCGACATGGCGGCACGACTGGGAGCCGACATGACGATCCTGTCCGACCGTCAGGCCGCCACGAAAATCCTGGCCGCCACCGACGAGTACGGCGCCGATGTCGTCTTCGATTTTGTGGGCGTCCAGCCGACGGTCGACCTGGCGCTGGCAGTCGTCGCCCCGGAAGGTTGCATCAGATTCGTCGGCCTCGGTGGTGGCCAATTCACCTATACCGCCGATTCGAACGGACCCATCCCATGGGGAGTGTCGATCCAGAGGTCGTACGGAGGCGTCCGTGCTGACCAACTTGAGGTCATCAGCCTGGCTCAGCGGAACCTCCTCCACGTCGAGACTGTGACATACCCCCTGGACGATTTCCAGCGGGCCTTTGACGACCTTGAAGCTGGCAGGGTTGCAGGCCGAGCCATCCTCGTACCCTAATGCTGTATTCATACCGCAGCACCTGGCCGAGCAACACAAAGTTCGACGGTGCATCATGAACAGTGGGAAGCCAAGTTATCTACACTGTTAACAACTACGGTGTGACCGACTGGCGTAGCATCGGAGAACCCGGTCCAATTATCACGTCCGGAACGTATACCTATGGCTTGGAGAGGGTCAATGAGGGGCAGGCTCACGTCAACCCGAAGACTAAGAAACTTCAAGGACAAGAAACACCGTTTGAATATTCGCGGTGGCGCCATTACTCACACTATTCCTGGCTGGCTGTGCCGCGAACCTCAACAGACTCGGGCCATCGACACCGGCTGCACTGCCAGTAGTTATCGTGGATGCGGACCTGGCTATTGGTGTGATCAGCGTTATCGTACTATGCAGCTATCTGAAATCATGCTCAATGAAACTTGTTCAAACAGGGTTCGAGAAAGCTGCGCTTGGTGCTCCCAAGGGTAGCTTGTTCAAACGTTACCCCGAAGGCTCGGGCGCTCTATTTGCGCTGGTCAGACCCTGGTTCGCCGTACCTGACAGGGGCTTCAGATGTGCCCCAGGAGGACGTCAGGGGCGTCTGTACGGCGGGGATTGAAACCGCTCAAACGTTTTTGAAGCCCGATCAGGCGTCGGCGATGGTTGAGGAGTTCGTGGCCG
>WREX01000087.1 GCA_009779115.1 Propionibacteriaceae bacterium | reverse complement strand
TTGTCGCCGAAATCAACAGCCACCCCCTCAAATGCCTCGGATGGCTCACCCCCAACGAAGCCTTCCAACACCAACTAGAATCAATACCCAGCGTCACCGCTGCACTTCAAAATTGAACTCGGGGTTGGTTCCTTCAATATTCGTAAGACTTCCTTGTCAACTCATATTTCCAGGGGATCGGAACTCTTACTGAGCACGTGCTCAGTGGGTAGTCAGACGCTGACGGTTCGTCTTCCCTCGAAGGCGCGGCCCAGCGTGATCTCATCGGCGTACTCCAAGTCTCCGCCGACGGGCAGGCCGGAAGCCAGACGGGACAGCTGGATGCCCAGGGGGCTGAGCAGTCGGGACAGGTACGTCGCCGTCACCTCACCTTCGGTGTTGGGGTTGGTCGCGAGGATGATTTCGGTGACTGCACCGTCTTCGAGGCGTTGGACGAGTTCACGGATGCGCAGATCGGCGGGGCCCCGGTTGTCGATCGGGGAGATGGACCCGCCCAAGACGTGATAAAGGCCCTTAAATTCGCGGGTACGTTCGATGGCGACAATGTCCTTGGACTCCTCCACCACGCAAATCTTCGTTTGGTCACGGCGGGTGTCGCGGCAGATGCGGCACACCTCCTCCTCGGTGGCGTTGAAGCACACCCGGCAGAACTTGACGGTCTGCTTGGCCCGGATGATGGCGTCAGCCAAAGCCGTCACGTCCTCCATGTCCGAATCCAGCAAGAAGAACGCGATGCGCTGCGCCCCCTTCGGCCCGATGCCGGGCAGGCGACTCAATTCCTCGATCAGATCCTGGATCGAACGCTCGTACACATCACTCCTGACTCTTCAACACCCGAAGTCACCGGTCAGTTCTTACCGCGCCGGGGAGGTTTAGTCGGCTCCTCTTTGACCAACTCGGCTTCAAACAACTCCATCACGAGTTCCTCGGCCTGGTCAGCCGCATTTTCCACCACGATGTCATCCTCCGAGGGGGCATCGGGTTCCTCAGGCGGTGCGACGGCATTGCTCTGCGGTCGTGGCTGGGGTACGGGCGGCGCACTTTCTTTTCTGTGAACACCGGCCGGATCATCGGCGCCAGCTGTGGTTTCCGCGTGTTCCTTGCCCGTCTCGCCAACCGACTCGATTGATGAATCACCGTTGTCAGGCTCACGCAGGGATGGTTGGTGGTGAGCTGACGATTCCGCAGAACTGTCCTGGACGAGTTCTTGAGCGTCGTCCACACCTGGGTGGTCGTCTCGGCTCATCCCGGCCACATCGGGCGGACCTGGCTCCTCGGGTTCTGGTTCATCTAGGCGAACACGCCTAAGGGGTACCTCACTGCTGGGTTGATCCGCCGCGCCGCTCGACGCTGGACTCACCTGCCCTGAGTGTTCTTGCCGGACGCCATCCGACTGACCCGGGGACGGGATCCTCGGTGGGCGTGGCTGATTCTGAACTTCTCCACCATGTTCCGGGGTTGCTGGTCCTGACTTGGCCAAAGACAGGATGGCGGTGCCGTCTGCGGGAATCGGTTCACTCTCCAACCGTGCTCTGACATGGACGTCTGTGCCCAATTCTGCCTGAATGGCCTGAGCTAGGTGCTCCTCGCCGGCGGCATGGTTGAAGTTGTCGCGTGCACCGGGATCGCTGAAGGTGACCCAGAGGACCTCACCCCTCAGGTCAGTGACCGTGGCGTACTGGTTGAGGATCATCCAGACATACCTCCGCGCGGAACTGACCCTGGACAACACTTTGGGCCAACCGCGGCGGATGTTATCAATGGAGAGGCGTTCCCCGGTTCCGGTTGACGCCGTCTTTTCACCACTGCGCAGTGGCGCAGGTCCGATGTCCTGGTTCTGATCCCGGGGGATATCCTCCCCAGGCGCGCTCTTGGTGCCCCGGTCAGATGGCATCTTTTGGCCTTGGTCGACCGACGCCTGCCGAGTTTGGGGAACAGACTGCGGATTGTCTGTGCTTGTTTCTGCCCCCACTGACTGTGTGTCGGGAACGACAACTGGACTGCTTGTTTGAGTGGTGACTGGCACCGTCTCCGGTGTGGTCGCCGCAGGATTGGTCGGAGCGCCTGACCCGGTCATCATCCGTTCGAGGCGCTCCAGACGTTGGTGGATCCCACGTTCGCCAGCGTCTGCCGCGGGCAGAAGGATCCTTGCGCACATCAACTCCAGTTGCAGGCGTGGGGCGGTTGTGCCTCGCATGGCCACCAGCCCGGCGGCCAGGACTTCGGCTGCGCGGGTGAGGCCGCCGACACCGATCGTCGAGGCTTGTTCTTTGAACCGTTCGGCCTGGTCCTCGGGGATATCGAGCAGTCCCGACGACAAAGCGTCCGGCACTGCGGCGACGATCATCAGGTCGCGCAGCCTTCTCAGCAGGTCCTCGGCGAAACGGCGGGGATCCTGGCCGGTCTCGATCACCTTGTCGACACCGGCGAAGACCCCGGAGGCATCATCGGCGGAGATGGCGTCGACGACAGAATCCAGGAGGGAATCGGGGGTGTAGCCGAGCAGCGCGGCTGCCTGGGCATACCCCACACCCTCATCGGTCGCGCCTGCGAAGAGCTGGTCGAGGACCGACAAAGAATCGCGGACCGAACCACCGCCCGCCCGTACGACCAAAGGGATCACACCTGGCTCGACGCTGACCTTCTCCTCCTGACAGATCGTGGTCAGGAATGTTGTCATTGTTTTGGGGGGGATCAGGCGGAACGGATAGTGGTGGGTCCTGGAGCGGATCGTGCCGATAACCTTGTCGGGCTCGGTGGTGGCGAAAATGAACTTGACGTGGGGGGGCGGCTCCTCGACCAGTTTCAGCAGCGCGTTGAAACCGGCGGCGGTGACCATATGGGCTTCGTCCACGATGTAGATCTTGTAGCGCGAATGAACGGGGGCGAAAAAGGCCCGCTCGCGCAGGTCACGGGCGTCGTCAACTCCGCCATGACTGGCGGCATCGATCTCGATCACGTCGATCGAACCCGGGCCGCCACGCGCCAGGTCGCGGCAGGACTGGCAGACCCCGCACGGATCAGGGGTCGGGCCCTGCTCACAGTTGAGCGATCGGGCGAGGATGCGAGCCGACGAAGTCTTGCCGCACCCACGCGGGCCAGAGAACAAGTACGCATGGTTCACGCGATTATTCGACAGGGCCCGTTTCAAGGGTTCAGTGACATGTTCTTGCCCGATGACTTCGGAAAATACCTGCGGACGATAACGACGGTAGAGAGCCAGGGGCTCGTCTGGGGAACGGCGGGATGGCGTACTGGCCATGGTCACCGGTTCGTTGTCGAGCGCCGGTGGGGGCTCCTGAAGCAGGCCTGGGGCGTCATCGAACAGCCCCGGACCATCCTGAATGAAGGATTCTGGTTCATCCTCGTGTAGGTCGCGCTCCTCGTCCACGGTACAAGAGTATTCGGTTCCACTGACATTTGGGAACACAGGAGAACAACGGTGGACGGCAGCACGGGTCGCGGACTTGATAGTGGCGGCATAGTACAGCTTGCGTACCTGATGTCTTGACTGCTGACCGTCTTCCACGATTCTGGAGTCACAATCCCCGGACTCACTAGAATCATGATGTTGACCATGTGCCACACTCTGGTACCGCCAGCCGTGAGAGACGCAACATCTTGCAGGTCTGGGACGGATGGCCACATGAGTTCGCCACACCGCGTACGTCACCATAAGAGAGGACACGTCATGCCATCTGCGCAACCGATTAATTTCAACCAAAGGTTTTCCGGACAAACAGCTATTGTGACGGGTGCGGGATCGGGCATCGGCCTGGCCACCGCCGCAATGATCATCAGGGATGGCGGGCGTGTCATCGCCGTCGATCTCGACGAAAACCGGTTGATCCAAGCCAAGGAGGAACTTGGCGAGTCCTTACTGCCGCTGGCCATCGACATCACCCGCAAGGAAGCCGCCGCGCAGATCGTCCAAAAGGCCGAGTTCCACGTTGACATTTTGGTCAACAACGCCGGGATCATGGATGGGTTCTTGCCGCTGGTGGAACTCGACGATCTGACGTGGGAGCATGTGCTCGGGGTGAACATGACGGCCGTGATGAGGTTGTGCCGCGCCGCCCTGCCCCACATGCTCCAGGCAGGTCACGGGTCCATCGTGAACGTGTCGTCCGAAGCCAGCATCCGTACCTGCGCCGGGATCGCGTACACCGTTTCCAAGCATGGCGTCAACGGCATCACCAAGCACGTCGCCGCCATGTACGCCAAGTCGGGCATCCGCTGCAACGCCGTGGCGCCTGGCGCCGTCGACACCAATGTCGGTAGTGATTTCCGTTCAGAAATGGCGGCCCAGCTCTTGGGACCCATCATGGCCGCCACATCTCCGGCGACCGCTGAGCCGGACCTGCTCGCCCGCGCCATTTGCTTCCTAGCTGACGATCACGCCGCCAAGAACATCAATGGGGTCATCTTGCCGGTCGACGCCGGGTGGTCCGTGCTCTGATCGCTGAGGGGCGCACCAAGATATCATGTCCGGGCCGGACGCAAGGGGTATTAACCCGGATGCACCGATTGCTGGCGTAGCGAGCGACACTGTGGGGGTGCGATGGGCCGGCGGGTGGCGTGAAGGCAGACTGGACGTCTGTTGAGCGCCGACCGACGAGCCAGCGTGCCTCCACAGGGTCGCGCAGCAGCCATGAATCGGTGGATGCGGGTTTAACCTCGTGTGGAAAGCCCGGATTCCCTTGTCAGAAGCGATTCTTTGATGACAGACCCATAGCGGAATCCGCCGACACTGCGATCGGATTTCACGACACGATGGCAGGGTACGAACAAGGCGACGGCGTTTCTCGCACAGGCGGATCCAGCGGCCCTGATGGCCTGGGGATTACCGGCCCGGTCTGCCAGGCCCGCATAGGTCAAGGGCTCTCCGGCTGGAATCGTTCTCAAAGCTGCCCAGACTTTGGTGTGGAAATCTCCGCCGTGTTGGACCACCGGCACCAGTGTTGGGGCTGTGAACGATCCTTGATAGTAGGCTTCGACCGCGGCGCACGCCTGCCCGATGATGGAGTCTGCCACCTGGTCGCCTGACCCTGGGCCCGTGGTGGCCTCGCGGTGGGTTTCGACTGACATCTTGGCGTCCTCCCATGCGGCCTGAACGATCTGTGGGTTCGGCCGGAGGCTGGGGTGGATGAGCGCCAGCAGTGAATCGATGTCATCCGTCCACCCCGAAGCCAGGACAGCAGCCGTACCCGCAATGATGGTGAAGGGACCGTCTGGGCTTGTCAGACGACGAATAGCACAATCCATCCTGGAATCGTACACCCCGGGGGGCGCGGTGGGAATGGCACGTGAGTCTCCGCTTGTCGCCGTACGACATGTGTCCCGACGAAGTCCCTACGCAGGGTGTTCTTTCATGTCATCGACAATGTGAGATTTCTCACGATTCGGGGCAAAAGTAGTGACGCCAGGCTCAATGATGCGGTGAAATAGACAGTGCGAGTGATGCCGGGGCATCACCTCCAGTGGGGAAATCACATGACGCGAAGCTTTGGGGATATATGCGTCGGCAAGAAATCACACCACATTTAGTTGTGCCATCATGAGTCATCTTTCCTCCCCCCCAACAAGATGACCCCTGGTGGCCGGACATCGGTGCCAGTCCGCCGTTGCCCATGACGGTGGAGAACTTTCGGGTTCTCCACCGTCTTCATTAACGTCTGTGCATTCAGGCTGGGCCAAAATGCTCGAGCCACGAGGTCCAGCAGCGTCGCTGGCCTCGTGACCCGTTTCACACTCAGGGGGCATCATCTGATGCCGTCTTGAAACCCCCAGGTACTCTGGACTGAAGTTGATCATCATCCCGAATCCCATCGGGAGGGGACAAGAATCCTTCCGTACAAAAGACGGCTCTTCGTACGATGAAATCTTGCTTGCCCCACGACTCAACTCATGACTGGGAGAACAATGAAGGTTGAGTACGGCTTGCGATCCGTGGCACGATTCTGGTGGAGGCGCGCATGATATCCCTCCTGCTCGCCGAACACTACGCCGCCGTGCGCGAGGCTTTCGCGACTGTCCTCGACCTCCAAGACGAGATCACGGTGGTGGCCACGGCAGCCACAGTACGCGAGGGAGTCAACCTGGCCTGGCTCCACCAGCCGCACACTGCCCTGGTGGACGTACGGATGCCCCCCGACACCGGCTTCTCAATGCTGGAGCAACTCCATACTGCCGCGCCCAACTGCCGCAGCATCATGCTGGCCTCCGCTGATGTCCCGAACCACCTGAGACAAGCTTTCGAGCACGGCGCCTGGGCCTACGTGACCACAAACGCACCCTTCTCTGACATCGTCGACGTCATCAAAGACGTACACGCCGGCAAGAAACTGATCAATCCGGATGTGATCCACCAGGGACGCCTGTCCCCCCTCAGCATGCGGGAGACGCAGGTGTTGCGTATAGTCGGCCGCGTCGGCACGACAGCCGAAGTCTCCAAGGAAATGAACCTCAGCCGTGGAACCATCAACAACTACATGTCGTCCATCCTCTGTAAACTCGGCGTGACCGGCCGCGTCCAAGCCGTCAATCTGGCCCGCCACAACGGCTGGCTCTAGGTCCTTCCCACCCCTTGTCGACAAACTTGAGGGTTTCGCCCCAACTTGGTAAGGTGACTCGGTGCGCGGGTCTATAGCTCAGTCGGTTAGAGCGCTGCCCTGATAAGGCAGAGGTCGCTGGTTCAAGTCCAGCTAGACCCACCAATCATTGAGGTAAGCGGCAGCGAAATTGGCTCGATTGCCCGACGCGAAAAAGTCTGCGGCAGGGGGGCGCGCCCCCCGGAACTATCGCGACCCCGGGTCACCAGGTAGACGAAAACAGGGGATCCTCGTCATTGTGTTCAGGGATCGCCAACTCCTCGGTCTTGATCTCGGCGATCAAGTCGGGGTAGGGGTCGGTCAACGGCAGTCTGGTCGCCCGAAGCTTGGCGCGGTGAGCCGACAAAACCGGGCCTGCGGTGTAGTAGCGGCCCTTGGTCTGCCCATGCGCCTGTAACAGGCCAAGGTCGGTGACGCGCGTCAAGTCCCGGGTGGCCTGACGCTCGTCGAGGTCGGCGTGTGACACGTACAGGGGTCTGGTCACCCGAAAGCCCACAATGGCGTCGAACAGGGCAGACCCGACTCGCTCCGGAAGGCCGTACTTCTCGATGAGGGCATCGATGAAACTCCACTGCTGGTTGGCTTCGGCGAAGCGTCGCTGCACAGTCTGGGCCTGCATGTGGTGCGCCCGAAGGTTGAACCTGATCCACATGCGGGTGTCTCGATCAGGGTGCCAGGCGCCAGCCCCGGTCACTGTCAAGACGGTGTAATAGTCGGTGGTGTTGGCGCCCAGCCACTCCTCAATACTGGAGAACTGCGGCTCAAGCCGGTGGTCCATCGCCAAGACCAACGTCTGAAGAGCCCGGCCCATGCGCCCGTTTCCGTCTCGGAAGGGGTGGATCATCACCAGGTTCAAATGTGCCATCGCGGCGTTGACAAGCGGGTGCGTGCCCGGGCTCGCGGACTGCTGGACAAGTGCGGCCATCAAGGTGGGAACAGACTCCGCCTGAGGTGCAGTGTAGACCACGCTGTGTTCGTCACTCACATAGATCGGACCGGTGCGATACTGACCTGGGCTCTTACTCAAGTCGTGTTCTAGCAACATGAAATGCATCGACTTGACGACGCCTTCCTCCAGCACGAACCCGGGATTGGCGCCCACGTTGATGACGTATGTCAGCACGCGTCGGTACCCGATTATCTCAGCCCAGGTACGCTCGTCCGCAGTAAGCGCCGGTTCGTCGTCCACGGCCGCTGCTGCGTCGTCGTCGCTGACCGTGTAGCCCTCAATGCTGTTCGACCCCCGGATCGCCCGAGCCTGTGCGGACCGCCGCATGGTGCCCTGCCAGCGACGGGGCGCGCGCAGGACCTGCGAGAGACCGGCGCGCATCTCATCGATTTCTTGGATGACCAAGTCATCGTGTGTCCCCAACCGAGGTGGCAAGAAGATGGTATCCACGACGTGTCCTTATGTCCTAATCATTAGGACATAGGCTACACGGACTTTGTCCCTATGTCCTAATCATTAGGACATAGGGACAGGAACCGGAGGACAGTGCAGGCGTCGACACTGGATCCAGACGATCACCGCCCAGCCGATGTCCACCTGAACCACATTTGGGGTTCGAGGGTCACGCGATCCGTCGTGCGGACGGCGGCACATGACACTTCAGC
>WREX01000086.1 GCA_009779115.1 Propionibacteriaceae bacterium | reverse complement strand
GAACCCCATCTAGTTCGATTCCTTCAGCACGTACCCAATCCCGCGGACGGTGTGAATCAAGCGCGGCTGCGAATCCGCCTCGATCTTGCGGCGCAGATAGCCGATGTACACTTCCAGCGAATTGGCTGTCGTCGGGAAGTCGAAACCCCAGACTTCGTTCAGCAGCCAGCCGCGCTCCAGGACCCGGCGCGGGTTCTCCATGAACGCCAGCAAGAGCGCGAATTCAGTACGAGTCAGCGTGATGTGATGCCCGCCCCGGGTGACCTCTCGGGTCTGTGGGTCGAGCGTCAGGTCGGCGAAGGTCAGCATCTGGCTGGGCTCGCCTTCCTCGCTGGAATGGGAGCGCCGGGTCAGGGCCCGCAGCCGGGCCAGCAACTCGTCCAAGGCGAAGGGCTTGACCATGTAGTCGTCCGCCCCCGCATCCAAGCCGTCGACCCGGTCCTCGATGGCGTCGCGCGCGGTCAAGATGAGGATGGGCACGTCATTGCCCGATGACCGTAACATGCGGGTGGCTTCCAGACCATCCAGGCGCGGCATCATCACATCCATGATGACGGCGTCGACGGTACCGCCGGACAATTTCGCCAGCGCCTCGATTCCATCCTGAGCAGTGCCCACCTGATAGCCGGTGTACTGCAATGAACGAGCCAGGGAATCTCGCACGGCTTGGTCATCATCCACGACGAGGATATGCATAATTCGATTCTGCCATGTTTACATAGTTTGCGCTGACAAAGTCTGCGGCATTCGGCCGTGAATCGATCTCAGCGAACAAGAATCAAGCTGGTCTTCTCTCCACAATATCGGCCATGACAGCACGGTATACGGGGGGTATCAACAAGTCCACTGTGTTCGCATCCGAATCCTGAATTATTGCCGTTATTAATGTCGGAATTAATGTCGTTCGGGTGCTGTGATGGCGTCCAACTCGGCCATGTCCTGGTCTGAAAGGACAAAATCGACCTTCGTGTTGTCGATGATGTACTCATCGTGGACGGACTTGGGTAGCGGCAACGTCCCTTTCTCAAGGGCGTACCTGATGCAGACCTGAGCAACGGTGCAGCCCTGGCGGGCGGCCACGGCTGCGATACCGGGATCATTGAGCATTCTGCCTGTTCCCAAGGGGGAATACGCCTCGACCAGGATGTCGTGGCCCTGGCAGTACGCCACCACTTCGGGCTGGGTGTACCCGACATGGAACCGGATCTGGTTGACCATCGGAGCCACGGAACATTGGTGGGTGATGTTCTCGATGTCGTCGATGTCGAAATTGGACACGCCGATCGCGCGGACGTCCCCGCGTTGATAGGCCTCCTCCATGGCGGCCCAGACTGCGACGTTCTCTTCGAAGTACATCTTGCCCGTCGACCGGGCAAACATCTCTGTCCAGGGACGCGGGGCATGGATCAGCACCAGGTCGAGGGTTTCCACGGCCAGCAACTCCAGTGAACTGGTGATCGATGCGGTGGCCTGCTCATAAGTCTTGACATCGGCGGGCACCTTTGTTGTGACGAAAACCTCGTCGCGCGAGATCCCGGAAGTCCTCAGCCCCTCGCCGACACCTTCCTCATTCTGGTAGACCCGCGCCGTGTCGAGGTGTGTATACCCCGCCCCCAAGGCGGTCCTCACGGCAGCAGGCGCGACATCGTTGGGAGTCTGCCAGGTCCCGAAACCCAATTTGGGAATCGAGACACCGTTCGCCAGATAGAAATGCTCAGAAAGTACGCCCATGGTTCCTCCATCAAGGTGTTGTTGAATCCTGGATGTCCACTGTACTCGCGTGCTGCGACAACGAGTTGGAGGGGACATCATTCCACACTTCGCCGACGGCCATCAATGATCAGGATGAGTTGTAGAGGTGACGACCGACGGGTCACCGGTTCACAGGTACATCCCCGTACCCATGGAGGACGGGGGAGTGGGGGCATCTGCTGCGGATTGGGGGATCGCGGCGCGGGTGCCGTCGTTGAGGCGCTGGGAGATGTGCTGGGCGACCAAGGCGGTCTGCAATCCCTGGAAGAGACCTTCCAGCCAACCGACCAACTGAGCTTGTGCGATGCGCAATTCGGCGTCCGAGGGGGTTGTGTCCGCTGCGAACGGGGTGGTGATCCGTCGTAGTTCCTTGGCCAGGTCTTCGTCCAAGCCGCCGGCCAACTCATCGATGGATTGCGCGTAAATCTCCCTCAAACGCGCCCGCGAGGCGTCGTCGAGGGGAGCATCCTTGACTTCGTCCAACAAACGGGAGATCATCCGGCCGATCCTCATCACCTTGGCTGGCTCCGTGATCGCTTCCTCGCTCTCCTCGGCGTCCCCTTCAGGCGCGGCCAACACGTACACTGGCCCATCGGGCCCCTGGCCGAGGACCAGGGCGGCGGGCTGGGCATCACTCTCGGCGGCGGGCTGGTTCTCATCGGTCATGGGTCTATTGTACTTTTCCGCGGTAGTTCCGGCGGTCTCGTCTACCTGGGCGGGATATCAACACCGGACCCGCCGGCGACCCGGCTGACCCGCCTCCATGGAGAATCTGAGATACGACATGGGTTTGGAGTGCCTGCGGTATTATCGCAGGCGGAGCCGGATGACCTGTTCAGGGGAACCGGAGCAGGGGGTCGAGCCAAGTCTCATTAGAGGACCAGAGACATCCGGTAACCAGAGAAAAGGTGTACGGAAGACCACTATGGGTATATCGATCATGCCAGACCCGGCGTACTTGATGACAATGGGTGACGGCACCATCAAGCAGATCAACCCCTCCACTGGCACTCGGGTGTGGACTGTCCCCGGTCGCGGCAACCGTCCGCTGACTGAGGTGGACCCCGACACCCGGCCGGTGTCCGATACCGACTGGACCCACGCCTGCGCCTTCTGTTCGGCCCGATACATGGAGACTCCCCCCGAAAAAGTCCGTGTCGTACGCGATGAAACTCCGACTGACAACGGAAAACGTACCAACTCCCGGGCAGCGGGAACGCAGGAACGTGACGGCCAGGCCCAACCTGGCCGGTGGCGGATGCTGGAACGAGTCCCCGCCGAGAATCTGTTCGACACCGTGGCCGAGTTCCGTGTTGTACCCAATCTCTTCGAAATCGTCAGCTACAAGTATTGGCACGAAAATTACGGGTACGAGTTGCCCCCGCACATCGCTGCGTACAAGCATGCTTACCTTGCCAGTGATCAGGGAAAACGCCACATCTTCGCGATCCAGGCGGCCAAGATGCGCCAGGCCGGAAAGACGGCGGAGGAGATTTCCCGGCTGGAGCAGGAGCGGATCATCTGCGAAGCGGACGCCTTCTTCGGCGGTGGACACGATGTGGTCGTCGCACGCCGGCACTGGGTCGACGGTGCCCAGACCTCGGCCGAACTGGCGTCGTCGGGCACGCTGACGCCGGACGAGCACTTCCAGTACATCCGACTGACTCTGATCGCCATCAAGCGTTTGTACGAATCCAACCGGTACATCCGCTATGTGGCGGTCTTCCAGAACTGGCTGAAACCTGCGGGGGCCACCTTCGACCACTTGCACAAGCAGTTGGTCGGCATCGACGAGCATGGTGTCAACGCCGACCAGGTCCTCACCCGCGTCCGCGAGAATCCTAATTTCTTCAACGAGTGTGGCGTCAATTACGCCAACTACCATAACTTGTTGATCGCCGAGAATGATTCGGCTCTGGCATTCGCGGGCTTCGGACACCGTTATCCGACAATTGAAATTTATTCCAAGTCGGCTAAGTCGCATCCCTGGGAGCAGTCCGACAAGGAAATACGCGACATGTCCGACCTCATCCACGCCCTCCACGCGGCGACTGGTGCCGAGGTGCCCACGAACGAGGAGTGGCACCACGCCCCCGTCGATGTCGACGTTCAGATGCCCTGGCGGATCAACATCAAGTGGAGGGTGTCCACCGTCGCCGGATTCGAGGGCGACACCAAGATTTACATCAACACGATCTCCCCGTACATGATTCAGAAAACCGTGGCCGACCGCTTGCATGATCTTCGCGCCCAAGGAACAATTGTCGACATGCGCATCGGCGACGAGTGCACCGGCGCCCCCAACCCCTTGAGGTACAACCCAGCTTTGTGGTGATGACCCTGGGACAGCGAAACCAGGATGCAAGGGTGCTTGTGGCGCCAGAATTCAACGATCTGTTGAGAGCAATGCGCCCATCCCAGAGCCCCGGAATTTACGCGTGAGACCCTTCGTACAGGGAATTCCTGAGGGGATTCTTAGTGATATCACAGTCAATTCTTACTCATTTTCCGTTGACGCGGGCATGTCCGAGGGTGTTGGTTGGAAAGTGACGACAAGAAGAGGATTTTTCGTGTCAGACAATGACGATGCCGTACCGCGTGACAAACCCTGATTGAGGGTGGGGACCGGGACAGCCGAACGGGGCGTTCGAAGTTGAGTAGTAGCGACGAAGAACACGGCTGCAAGGTCCCTCACGCGGATACGGTTGAGTCCAGCCCGGTGTCATGGGAGGCACCGGGGCCAGTTGCTGTGAACTGGGTTGGGAGTCCGGATGGGAACCACCCCGGGGAAGAGGCTAGCCAACTGTGAGTGCTCCCAACCGCATCTGCGGCTCGTGAGACACCCCAGTGGTGCGCACTTGGCACAAGATATCCTCATCGTGTTCTGATCGGTCGGATGGGTCATCTGCGGGGCCTTGCCCCCCAGGACCCTCCGCCAGCCGATTCAACCCTTGTGATTCACCTGTACCCCCCCAGGTCCCAGGTGACACTCGTGCCACGGAGAACATGTTCTGGCTGTTCGTTCAGCCCAGCCTCAGTACGCGTACCGAGAACCCTCAATCCATTGATGGCTGATGTCGCACCGGTTGACACAAACCGTGCCAAGGTGTTGGTTGGATAGCAACGACTTAGGGAGGGACTTCATGTCAGGCAACGACGACAAGGCGCCGCGGAGTGATCCGGGCGCTGGTCCGACGCCTGATGCTGGTGAAGGATCGCAGGGTTCCGAATCGATCCACGAGGACCCCGGGTTTGCGTACTTATTCCGTGTTTTGGGACCGAACCAATCAGCGGGGACTGGCAAGACACCGGACGACCAGGGCCGGGTCCAGACGACCTCCACAACCGAGCTGGTCTCCCCGTCGGCGGGGCAGAACCAAACCAGTGATGACGACGATGCCCCACCACCGGAAGAGACCGTCGTCAAGCGGAGCACACGTGGTGTGGTCGTGGCTGTCGTCGTTCTCGCCCTGGTGGTGGCCGGTTTTATTGGATGGCGCGTCGCCGGACCGCTCCTGGAAACCTCAGCCGACACTGTCGTCAACCCCGCGGCTTCCCAACGTGTCACCCCGCAGTCCGCGTCTCCCACCAGCGTGCCAGTCGATCTGTTCTCGGGCTTGGACCAGACCAAGGACGTGTCGATCCTGGGCATCTGGGGTGGCGTCGCAGTCTTTGATCTGTACTACTCTCAGACAGACTCCACCGGCTTCCGCCTCTATCCGTTGGCGACGCATATCCTGCGCGGCGTACAAGTGACCACCGGTGAAATCTTGTGGACGCTGTCCAAGATGCCGGACCGCTCCTCGATCGAGTTGGTCGGGTACGTGAGCGACTCGCAAGTGTGGAGCGGGGCGGTGGCCCTGTCTTTGCAGACCCTGGGATCCGACCTGGTGACCGGCGACGCCACCACGTACTGCGCGGGTAAATCCTACGTCGTGGTGTTGTCGCTGAATTCAGGCGACATTTTGTCCAGCCGTTCCCTGGACCCCCAGTGCAGCCGGGCCGACGACGGGTCGACCAACTGGCAGACAGAGGGAGTCGTGGCTTATCAGGACGGCATTGTGGTGGTGGACCAGGGCATTGACAGTTCTGCTGGGGACCCGCTGTGCTCGGACAAGGCGTCAACCACCGCGTACCAGGACACCAACCTCAACGTGCCACTGTGGACGGTCGCCGGGAGCAACTGCCCTGCCCAGACACCCATGGCCCTCCTGCTGTCGGATGCGTGGGTCTCGACGGTGTCCGACACGATCGTGTCCATCCGCGACGGCTCCGCTGCGACCATGAACGTGGCCTCGTCGCCGGGACAACCCCTCGACTATTTCGCCGTCAACGGTACGGTCCTGGGCGCCCGCAGTCTCACCACGCCCTTTGGGGCGACCGACTATCTTGCCGCGTGGGCCGATCTGACCACCGGACTGACCGCGTGGACTTATCAGCCGGACCCGGGGTGGTACCTGGTGGACAACCCGCCTGACAGGTGTTTCACATCAGACGCCATGATCGTCGAGACCTTCCACGGTAACGAGGTCAATCCCGACGCGTCCCAGGCGGCCGCCATCCGGTTGAGCGACGGTCAGTTGCTGTGGTCGGTTCCCTATTCGTCCGACAAGTCGTACGTCGGCTTCACCTGTACGGCGATCAGCAACGGCAATAAGGAATACATCGCTGTCATGTCGGGGACGAAATTCGACATTCTCGACGCGGACACCGGTTCGGTCGTCGCCCACAAAGACGACCTGAGCGACTCCGACCCGGACGCGACCGGCGGGCAGATCTACGCCTGTGGGGACAACACCGCGTGCATCACCATCGTCACCGCCGTCGAAGACGAGCAGGGGAACCTTCCGACCGTATTGTCCCTTGTCGATTACTCGTCGTTTGACTTGAAGACCCTGTGGTCCGACACGTCCGTGATCGACGACCGGGCCTATTCCACCGAGAGCGGTGTGGTCGTGTTGTGCAAGGATTCCACCATGGGGTATTTCTTCCTGATCGTGTAGGGCGCTAGTGGAGTCGTGTCTGAGAATGCCGGTGATTGAGCGATTCGTACCTTGGTGGCTCACCCGGTATAGTGAATCCGGTACTTTTTCAGTACGCCGCCTTAGCTCAGTCGGTAGAGCGGCTCACTCGTAATGAGCAGGTCTGCGGTTCGATTCCGCAAGGCGGCTCTCTCATTTTTCTCTCAAGAATCATTCTTCGATACACCGCCGCGATATTGCGATGGCGAGGTATAGGCTGATATGTGCTTTCAAATCGCAGTGGGGGAAGCTGCTGCGGTTTTTTTATTTTGTCGAAGGGACAACTTATGACATTCCGGAAAAAACTTGTGACGCTGGGAACCATCGGTATCGTTGGTCTCAGCCTGGCTGCTTGCAGCTCAGGAGGTGGTACGACGACGTCAGACACGACATCGGACACCCCTGGCTCCACATCGACCCAGGACGATCAGGTCAGCACAGCACCATTGACGTTCAACACGGACAACCTGTTGGCAGGCACGGCTTCGCCCTCCTTCCTGTCGGGCGACCCCGGTGACGTGAGCGTGGTGGCACAAGGCACACTGGAAACAACAGACTCTGGCTCGATCTTGCCGATCGCTTTCCAGAACAACACGGACGCGGCCATCTCCTCCATCGATTGGAGCGCCCAGGCATCCTCTGGCTCAGAAGTGGCGACAGGTATGAGCGAAGGTTCGGATCCCGCCCAATTACAGCCCGGTGAAGTCGGTCTCGCGTACATCACTTTTGATGCGACCACCGCAACGCCGGCGCCAGACGCCACGTACACTTTCTCGGCTGAGACCTCTCCGGCTGACACGTCGTCGATGAACAACGGATCGCTGACTGTCACCGATCCGACCATCGCGAATGGCGCCATGACCGGAACCGCTGTCAACAACACCGGAGCGAGCTTCTCCAGCCCGATCTCAGTCACCGTGTACTGCTTCTCAGCAGCCCCGGATTACCTCCTGCAGACAGCCCACACGGGCTATGCCGACCAGAGCGGCGACATCGCCGCGGACGCCAGCACAACATTCACCGTGGATCTGGCTGGCGACACCTGTGATTCCTACCTGGTGGGTGCATCCGGCATCTTCTCATAACGAGAATCCGTGTTCGAGATGACAGTGAGCACCTGACCGTACTCCATTGATCTGACGGACACAACAACTTAAATTCCTAGTCACTGTGGGTGTGACGGCATTGAGTCGTCGCACCCACAGTGTTTCTTTTGGGGTACGCACCCAGGCACGATGCGGGGGGCTGCCGCAGGAGACAAAATGGTGATCGATGGGTTCAAGGCGACTTGTCCCAATCCCCCAGACGGCCTGGGAGACAAGCGTGAGACCGACGGGGTAGAGTGGTTTTCGCACATATCCGATGTCGGATACGCTCCTTCGACATCGATTTCAGGTGGCCGCGGGACCTCCGCTGCCAATCTGCCATGGAGCGAAGGACCAAGGAGATTCACCGCCACAATGACTGACAAGAAATATGTCTATGACTTCCTCGAGGGCGACGCCTCGATGCGCAACTTGCTGGGCGGCAAGGGTGCGAACGTT
>WREX01000085.1 GCA_009779115.1 Propionibacteriaceae bacterium | reverse complement strand
CTGTGGAGGCACGCTGGCTCGTCGGGCGTCGCTCCACAGACGTCCAGTCTGCCCTCACGCCACCCGCCGACCCATCGCACCCCCACAGTGTCGCTCGCGACGCAAGCGATCGGTGGATTCGGGCTCAGGAGGAGGGACGATGACCCCGGACCAGCTGATGGATTACACCCAGGTGATGGAGCGATTCGACCCGGTTGTCGGACTGGAAGTCCACGTCGAACTGAACACTGTCTCGAAGATGTTCTGCTCCTGTTCGACCGCGTTCGGAGCCCCGCCCAACACCCAGACCTGTCCGGTCTGCCTCGGCCTGCCCGGCTCGTTGCCCGTTGTCAACGCCAAGGCTGTCGAATCGGCGATCCGCATCGGCCTGGCCCTGAACTGCTCCATCGCGACGTGGTGCCGGTTCGCACGCAAGAACTACTTCTATCCCGACATGACCAAGGATTTCCAGATCTCTCAGTACGACGAGCCCCTGTGCTTCGACGGCGAAGTGGAGGTCGATGTCAACGGGCGGCCGTACACGATTCCGATCGAGCGCGCCCACATGGAGGAGGATGCCGGAAAGTCCGTCCACATGGGAGGCACGACCGGTCGTATCCAGGACGCCGCGTACTCTCTGCTGGACTACAACCGCGCCGGGGTCCCACTGATCGAAATCGTCACCAAGCCGGTGTACGGGACCGGGGCCGAAGCGCCCGAGGTCGCCCGGGCCTATGTCAGTTTTCTCAGAGACATGATCCGCGCCCTGGGAGTTTCGGACGTACGCATGGAACAAGGCTCCCTGCGCTGTGACGCTAACATTTCACTCATGCCGAAGGGTTCGCACACCCTGGGAACTAGGACCGAGACCAAGAACCTCAACTCGCTCAGGTCGATCGAGAAGGCCCTCAGGTACGAGATCTGCCGCCAAGGCGCTGTCCTGGCAGCTGGAGGCACAGTCAAGCAAGAAACCCGGCACTGGCGCGAAGACGGGGAGTACACCTCCCCGGGCCGCTCGAAAGAGCAGGCCGAGGACTACCGCTATTTTCCCGAACCGGATCTGGTCCCCATCGCCCCCGGGCGTGACTGGGTGGAGCAGTTGCGCGCCACCATTCCGGAAGTCCCCGCGGTCAGGCTCGCCAGACTGCGCGAAACCTGGGGATTCTCTCAGATGGAGATGCGCGACGCCGTGGCGGCCGAAGCCGTCGACCTGATCGAGTCCACCGTCGCCGCCGGATGCGCCCCCCAGGCGGCGCGCAAGTGGTGGATGACAGAACTGTTGCGTCGGGCCAACGCGGACAACCTCGGTCTCGATCAGCTGCCGATCACGGGCATCCAGGTCGCCCAGGTCCAAGGTCTGATCGACCAGGGTGCGCTCTCGGACAAGCTGGCACGTCAGGTGATGGACGCTGTGTTGGCGGGCGAGGGGTCGCCGCAGGATATCGTCGCCGCCCGCGGCCTTGCCTTGGTTTCCGACTCAGCCGCACTGCACGACGTCGTGGCAGCCGTCATCGCTGACAACCCCGATGTCGCGACCAAGATCCGCGACGGCAAGGTTCAGGCAGTCGGCGCTCTCATCGGTGCGGTGATGTCGAAGATGTCCGGCAAAGCCGACGCCGCCAAAGTACGCGAAATGCTCCTGTCCATGCTGTCGCAGTGACCGGCCAACACCCTCAGCCGTGAGAAACCGGCGCCAGTGACTGCGTACTGTGTTGTGGCGGGTAGTGTGGGTGTACCGTGGTTGTGGGTTAGGGACGAGGAGAGTGCGGTGGTTGACCCGACAGGTGGAAGAATACTCGTTGTCGATGACGATGCCTCCCTTGCGGAGATGTTGCAGATCGTGTTGCGTCAAGAAGGGTTCCAGACCGCGTGGTGCCCGAGGGGGGATCTTGCCCTGGAGGCCTTCCGAGCCGAGAAGCCGGATCTGATTCTGCTGGATCTGATGCTGCCAGGCCGGGGGGGAGTGGACATCTGTCGCGAGATACGAGCCGAATCTGGTGTTCCCATCGTCATGCTGACCGCGAAGTCTGACACCAGCGACGTCGTCAAGGGCCTGGAAGCCGGAGCCGACGACTATGTGGCCAAGCCCTTCGCCCCCCGCGAATTGGTCGCCCGGGTCTATGCCCGCCTGAGGCGCATGGCGTCCGGGGAAGTCGAAACCATCACCATCCAGGACCTGTCCATCGCCGTCGAGTCCCACCGCGTGACCAAAGCCGGGACAATTATCAATGTCACCCCTCTTGAATTCGACCTCCTGCTGGCCCTGGCCCGCCACCCGAAACACGTCTTCACCCGAGAACAGCTGCTCAAGCAGGTGTGGGGTTACCAGAATCCGGCCGACACCCGTTTGGTCAACGTACACATCCAGCGCCTGAGGGCCAAGATCGAGCGCGATCCCGACAACCCTCAGATCGTCATCACTGTACGTGGTGTGGGGTACCGGGCCAGTGGCTGAGATCGACACCGTCCGCATCCGCCATACCCTGGAGGCTCCACTGCGGACGTGGAAGTCCTCCCTGACCTTGCGGGTGGTGGTGTCCGCCCTGTTGGGCTCCCTGGTAGTCCTCACCCTGGCCGGGCTCTTCCTGATCTACCGGGTCACCTACGGAATCGTCTCCAACTCCCAGGAGTCCGCCATCGCCGACGCAAACGAGACCATGTACGAGATCGAGCAACAGATCGGCAGCGCCGGGTACGACTATGCGAATTCCGACGCCTTGATGAACATCGTCACCACCGCCATCCAGCGCGGCATCTCTTCGGGCCGCTATCAGGTTCAGTTCGTGACCCAGGTCGGCACCTACGCCCCTGCCAACTTCGACGCCTTGTCCGTGCCCGACTCCATCCGCCAAGCCGTCGACTCCCAGCCGACACTGGTCCACTATGTCCCGACCCGGATCACCTTCAAAGACGGCACAACCGGACCCGGTCTGGTGGTGGCCACGCAGTTGTCCGGCGGCGGAACGGAACGAGACCAGTTCCAGGTGTTCTTCGTCTTCTCGATGGAACAGGAGGCCTGGACCCTGACCGTGGTCAAGACGGCCGTCCTGCTGTCCGGCTTGGTGGTTTTCATCGGCATCGGCCTGGTCTCCTACGGCGTGTCGAGGCAGACCCTGGTCCCGCTGCGGGCGGCCCGACGCTCCGCCGAGAAGCTGGCCAGCGGCGAACTGACCCAGTTGATGCCCGTACGCGGAACCGACGATCTGGCCCAGTTGGCCGTCGCGACCAACCATATGGCCAATCAGTTGCAGCAGCGGATCCGCCAGCTGGAGCAGTTGTCCAGGGTCCAGCAACGGTTCGTCTCCGACGTCTCCCACGAGTTGCGTACCCCGTTGACGACAGTACGCATGGCCGCCGATCTGCTCTACGACAACAGAGACTCGTTGCCCGATGTCGAACACAAGTCGGTTGAGTTGCTCAACCGCGAACTGACCAGATTCGAGGCTCTGCTCGGGGACTTGCTGGAGATCTCCCGTTTCGACGCCGGGGTGGCCACCTTGAGCTTGGACGAGGTCGACCTGACTGACGTGCTACGACGAGAACTCGACGCCCTGTCCGACTTGGCCTCGACAGCGGGATCACGTCTGGACTTCCGAACCGACGGGCAGCCCTGCGTGGCAGAAGTTGACCAGCGTCGCATCTCCCGCCTGGTCAGGAACCTGGTCAGCAACGCCATTGAACACGGCGAGGGCAGACCCATCGATGTCTTCTTGGTCCACGACGACGACGTGGCCGCTTTCGCTGTCAGAGACCACGGCGTCGGATTCACCCTCGAACAGGGAAAACAACTCTTCAATCGATTCTGGAGGGCTGACCCGGCGCGCGCACGACACATTGGCGGCACAGGACTGGGACTGTCCATCTCCCAAGAGGATGTCCGCTTGCACCAGGGGTGGATCCACGCCTGGGGCCGGCTCGGGCAAGGCGCCCAGTTCAGGGTCGTGCTTCCCCGCCGTGCGGACGTGGTCGTGACCCATTCGCCCATCTCCCTCGTCCCAGCGGACGCGGCTGAGGTGGAGGAGGCCGTCTCATGAGCAGACGAATCAAATATCTGATGACCGTTTTGCTGGTTCTGGCGTTGTCTGGCTGTGCGTCGATCCCCACCTCCGGCCCGGTCGAGTCGCAACCCCGTCGTACCGCCGGCCAGGCGCAGGGCGGGGTCACCATCGTGGCCAATCATCCCCCGAAGGGGGCGTCGGCGTCGATGATCATTCGGGGGTTCCTGACTGCGATGGCCAGTTTCAACGAGACGACTGCGCGGGAGTATCTGACAGATCAAGCAGCCGCCACCTGGCAACCCGATTCTCAGGTGTTGGTGTACGCCTCCGCTTCATCTCCGAGGGTCAACGGCAACCAGGTGACCATTTCGGCGCCCCTGATCGGCTATGTCGATGCTGACGGATCGTTCTCCGGAGCCGAGGAGTCGGTGTGGAACCACGATTTCGGCATGGTGATGGAGGATGGCGAGCTGCGCATCTCGAATCCTCCCCCCGGAGTGGCCCTGTCGCAATTCATGTTCTCTCAGAGCTACCTGCGCATCGACGCGTACTTCTTCCCCACCTCCGGGACCACATTGGTTCCCGATCCGCGTTATGTGCAGCGCGGGGCCTGGGATAGGACGACGGCGGCCCAGCTGGTGGTCTCGGGTCCGTCGGCGTGGCTCCAGGGGATCGTGGACGATCCTCCCCAAAGGGCGGTTTCGTGGGGGGGCGATCAGGTCGCCTTGTCACCACAGGGTACGGCCGATGTCCCTTTGTCTTGTCCCAACGGTTTGGGGCGTGACGACGCCACACAGATAGCAATCGAGATCGCGGCAACGGTCAGGGACATGGCTGGGGTCAACAGGATTCGTGTGCTCTGTGACGGGACGCCCATGCCCCTCACCGGTGCGGCGCCGGACATGTCCGTGCCGGTCGGCATCGCGGACGCCTCTGCCTCGGTTCAATCCGGGACGGCTGAAGACTTGGCCGTCGTCCAGGGCAACGTCGTCGCCACCATGACCAGCCGCCAGTCCACCCCGGTCAACGGTGACTGGGGCGTCACACAGCGTGCCCTTCAATCCCTGGCCATCAGCCAGACCGGGCAGTTGGCCGCGGTTTCGATCGACACTTTGCTGGTCGGACCGATGGGAAGCGCTCCCCCGACAGTCGCGCTCAGCACTCCCGGCCTGCTCAGACCGCAATTCGACGCCCAGGGCAACGTGTGGGCGGTCTCCTCATCATTGTCCGGCACGGCGGTGTCCGTGGTGACCCCGACAGGCGTCGTCCCGGTCGACTCGTCAGCCGTGGCGTCGATGGACATCCGTGGATTCCAGGTGTCCCCGGACGGGCACCGGATCCTCCTGTGGCGCCAGGTGGACCTCGGCGACGGCCCCCGTACCGAGCTGGGCATCGCCCTGATCACGTACGACGGCGACGCCCCGTCCGCGATCATCTCCTGGAAGCCCATCCGCCTGATCTGGGAGGGCACGCCGCTCAGATCTGTCATCGACGTGGCCTGGCTGGGACCGTCGTCGGTCCTGGTGCTGAGTGCTTCCGGTGTCTACTTCGCCGATATCGACGGACTGGAGGTGGATTCCTGGGGCCTGCCCCAAGCCTGGACACCGGTAGAAATGTCCATTCATGCCACCGCTGCCTCCCCTCAGATCGCAGTCTTGGACCAGAGCGGGATCGTGTGGTCCTATCAGAACGGCTATTGGTTCTCCGCCGGTGAGAACATCTCCTCGGTTGCGTACGCCTCGTGAGAAGACTGGACATTTCCAGCCGGTGACGGGTCATGGTGACGGGTGTGAATGTCACCGACGCCGCTATCGATCTCTTGGTGCAAGGTAGTTGCCCCGGATGTGCTCGTCCTGGTCGGGGTGTCTGTTCGACGTGCGCCGGGTCCATCATGGCGGGTCAGATCGGCCCCAGGACCAGGGAGGGCATCACTGTACCCCTCTGGTCAGCGGGGGAGTACACACGTCCATTGCCTCGTGTGATCTCCCAGGCCAAGGACCATCACCGATGGGACGGTCTGGACCTCCTGGGGGTGCGCTTGGCCTTCGCGGTGGCCGCCTTGGCCGACGACCTGCGCCTGGCCGGACCTGGAGTTCTCGTGCCCTTCCCCTCACAGCCCAAAACGGTGCGCGACCGTGGGTTGGATGTCACCCGCGTCCTGGCCATCAGAGCTGCCCGCCACCTCCGGCTGGTCGGATTGGACGTGTCAGTACGTCCGATCCTGGCCCACATCCGCGCCGTCCAAGACCAAGGAAACTTGACCACTGCGGACCGGGCCACCAACCTCGCCGAGTCCTTGCGCGTGACACGCCTGATCGCTGACTGTTGGTTGGTCGTGGTCGACGACGTGGTCACCACCGGCGCCAGCTTGCGGGAAGCTCAACGTGCCTTGAACACTGCCGGTTGCCCGCCCACCGGCCTCGCGACCGTCGCGGCGACGGTGCTGAAGAATTCCCACACTCGCTGAACAACACGGGCCCGAAGATTACCTTTTCACCACTGCTCAGGCTAACGTAGGTGTATCCCGTCTGACGGGCCCTATTGATCAAGGAGGAACCATGGATGTCACCATCACCGGTCGCAGGATTCAGGTCACTGATAGTTTCCGCGAACAGGTCGCCAAGAAAATGGCAGAACTAGATTCCCGTGTTGACAAGGTCATTCGTGCCGAAGTCCAGGCCCAGGCGGAGCCCAGGGGATCGGGCGAGGCAGTACGGGTGGAGATCACTCTGATCGGCAAGGGACCGGTTGTACGCGCGGAGGCACTCGCAGAAGACAAGTCCCAGGCGTTCGATGAGGCTTTCGACCACCTGAAGACCCGGCTGCGCAAGGCACAAGACCGTCGCCGCACCCATCGCAATCTGCGCCGAGTGGGCTTCGTCGAGCAAACAGGCGAAGCAGCACCGGTGCTTGCCCGTCCCGAACCGACTGTGGCCGTCAAGAAGGTCGGTGGTCTCGAAATCCAAGGTGACGGCCCCATGGTCGTGCGCGAAAAGCTGTTCTGGTCGACACCGCTGACCCTGGCCCAGGCCCTGGACGAGATGGAACTGGTCGGCCACGATTTCTTCCTCTATGTCGACGCTGACACGTCGTTGCCGTCCGTGGTGTACCGCCGCAAGGCCTACGATTACGGCGTCATCCATCTGAAGGTAACCGAGTAGGTCGCCGGCTGACCTATCTCAGGCGGTCAGAGTGGGAAACCCCACGTGGAATCAGGCAGAATAGTCCTGATACCCGCCAGGGGAGATGTCGTCACAGAGAGGATGAAGACCTATGTCCATTGCTATTGTCCGGATTGACGGGGACGATCAGGTACGGCAGGTGGTGGACGAGGGCTCGACTGGACTGGATCTGTTCGGTCAGGACCGTTCCGTCGTGGCCATGCGTCTGAATGGCACGACCGTCGATCTCGCCCATGGTCTGAGCGACGACGACCAGATCGAACCGGTGTCCGCGACCTGTGATGAGGGGTTGTCGATCATCCGCCACTCCGCCGCCCACGTGACAGCCCAGGCTCTGCAACAGATCTTCACCGATGCCAAGCTCGGCGTCGGCCCGCCCATCCAAGACGGCTTCTACTACGACTTCCGCGTCGATCCGCTCACCCCGGAGGACCTCAAGGCCATTGAGAAGGGCATGTCCCGGATCATCAAGGAGCGCCAACGGTTCGTCCGCCGCGTCGTCAGCGAAGACGAGGCCCGCGCCGAGGAGGTCAACGAGCCGTACAAGCTGGAACTGATCGTCGACAAGGGAACAGCCCACACCGAAGAGGGCGCCTCGGTCGAGGTCGGGGGAGCCGAATTGACCATGTACGACAATGTCCGTCGCGACGGATCGGTCGCCTGGAAGGATCTCTGCCGTGGTCCCCATGTCCCCCACACGGGGTATATCCCGGCTGTCGCACTGACCAAAACCTCAGCGGCGTACTGGAGAGGCAACCAGAAGAACGACACCTTGCAGCGGGTCTATGGCACCGCGTGGGCCTCGAAGGAGGACCTGGTCGCTTATCAGACGCGCATGGAGGAAGCGGCCAAGCGCGACCACCGCAAACTCGGCACGGAACTGGACTTGTTCAGCTTCCCGGAGGAGATCGGGCCGGGGCTGTCGGTCTTCCACCCCAAGGGCGGGATCATCCGCATGGAGATGGAGCAGTACTCCCGCCAGCGCCACATCGAGGCCGGGTACAGCTTTGTCAGTACTCCCCACATCACCAAGGGACGTTTGTACGAGATTTCGCAGCACCTGTCGTGGTACGCCGACGCGATGTACCCGCCGATGCACCTGGACGAGGAACTCAACGAAGACGGGACTGTCCGCAAACAGGGCCAGGACTACTACCTCAAGCCCATGAACTGCCCGATGCACAACCTGATCTTCCGGTCGCGCCAACGTTCCTACCGGGAACTGCCGCTCAGACTGTTCGAGTTCGGCACGGTCTACCGTTACGAGAAATCCGGAGTCGTCCAGGGAATGCTACGGGAGCGGGGCTTCACCCAGGACGACGCGCACATCTATTGCACCCGCGACCAGATGAAAGAGGAGTTGGCCTCCCTGCTCACCTTCGTCCTCGGCCTGCTGCGCGACTATGGTTTCAACGACTTTTATTTGGAGTTGTCGACCAAGAATCCCGAGAAGTTCGTCGGTGACGACAAGGCCTGGGAGGAGGCCACCGAGACCCTGCGCCAGGTG
>WREX01000084.1 GCA_009779115.1 Propionibacteriaceae bacterium | reverse complement strand
GTACGTACCGGCGAAGAACCCCAAGATGGTGCCGATGATGATGCCGACCGCGTTGGCCGCCGCGTGCGAGGGAGCCCAACTGCCCAGGAACAAGGAGAACGCGGTGAAGGCGATGGACATCAGGAGTGTGATGCCGACGACTTGGAGAATGGCCATCGGCTTCAACCAGGTCGAGTCCGCGAAGCCGATGATCAGGTAACCAACGATCAGGACCACCATCGACATGATCATGGCGACGATGATGCTCGTGATCTGGTAGCCCAGGACCACATGAGCCGCGCGGATGGGCATGGCGCGGAACTCTTTGAACCGCTTGGTGACCAGGTCGTCGACGTAGATATTCAGCGCCGTGAAACCGGTCATGAACGCGGTGATCATGAGGATCCCGGAGAAGACCCAGGAATCGACGAAAGCGTTGATCTGGGTTTCGGTCGCGTACGGGATGTCCTCCTGCAGCCGGGTGACCTGGAGATGGCCGAGGAAGAGCACGTAGAGCACCCAGACCATGGCCGAGGACAGCATCGACAAGAAGACCATCGCCGGGTCGCGATAATAGGCATGCAAATTGCGCCTGCACAGCGCTGCCACTGTCCTCACCGCACACCTCCGTCTGCTGGGTCTCCAGTCGTCAAATTGAGGAAGACATCATCCATCGTCCCTTGGACGAATTGGAAGTCTCCCGGACACAGGTCCAGGTCGTAGATGATCTGGCGGGCCACGTCCGAATTGGGGACATAGGCGTGGATGGCCCCACCCTCGATCCATGGTTCGGTGGGGTCCAGATACCTGCCCATGACCTCAAGGATCATATCCCAGGAATAGTTGTCGTAGGTGAAACTGATGCGCGGCATCGAATACTGGGCACGCAGGGCCATCGGCGTTCCTTCGGCCAGTTTCTCGCCATGGTTGATGACCAAGACGTGGTCGGCCGCCTCCGTCTCCTGCATATAGTGCGTTGTCAGCAAGACCGTCAAGCCCAGGGACTCGCGCAGTCCGGTGATGGCCGACCAGACCTGTGCCCTGCTGCCCGGGTCCAGACCGGTGGTCGGCTCGTCGAGAAACAAGGTGCCCGGTTGATGGTACAGGGCCCGGGCGATGTCGGCCCGGCGTCTCTCCCCGCCTGACAAGACGCCGTACTTCCGGTTGGCCACCTGGCGTAAGTCGACCAGTTCGATCAACTCGTCGATCCTGGATTTCGGACCTCCATAGATCGCCCGGCGCAGGTCGAGGTTCTCCCGTACTGTCAGGAAAGGGTCGAGGAGGGACTCCTGGAAGACGATGCCGATGCGCTGGCGGATGAGATGGTCTTCCTTGCCCACTTGGTAGCCGTCGACGGTGATGGTCCCCGAATCCGGTGACAACAATGTGGTCATGCAACTGATGGCGGTGGTCTTGCCGGCGCCGTTGGGACCCAAAAAGGCATAGAGGACCCCGTCGGCGACACTAAGTGACAGACTCTTCACGGCAACGACGTGCCGATAGGACTTCACTAAGCAATCCACAACAATCATATGTACGCCTTCACTGGCTCTCAACAGCAGATCTAACCACCAACACTGGCATCACGCTTCGTGCCCTCTTCACGGCATTGTCCCAGCCCGTCACATACGCCTCCACTTTGCCGACATCATGACCCTGGATCCACCGTCTAGGTTAGCCTGAATTCCCGCGCTGACATGCCTGTTTGGTCCCTCACCCCACCTGGTACTGTCAACTCGTGCTGTCTGAGCCGATGCTACCACACCGCCCCTGGCTCAGAACCACGATTTCAAGCCCATCGTAGCGGTGATTAATCTGTATCAATGACGCTGATACCACTTGGTTTTCTGGACCATCCGCATGATGGGCGTAAAAAACTGCAGGATGTGCAGTGCATGAGCCACCACCGCGAATCCGACGAGATACTGATCGATCCACGGCAAGCCATCAACGTGGCGGAAGATGAGAGGGTTCTTCGTCACCTTGGGCCCAGCCGGGGCCACGGCGGCGAACATGGCTCGGGAGTAACTCGCGAACTGGCGCATATTGCGAGAGCGCGGCAGAAACATACAATAAACCATGATGGACAGCAGGAAGTAGTCTGCGTAGACATCCGCGTCGTACCCTGGGCGGGTGGCGACCATCTGCTTGATCATGGCGACGAATCCCCGATGGGATTCCGGGGTCAACAGCCGGTAGTGGATCTGGCTGACGGACTCCCGATTGAGAACCCAGTTATAGGTCGAGGTGCCGAGGATGGCCATGCGAGACCCAGCCGCCAGGTTGGACACGTACGAAAAATAAATGCCTTCGCCGTAGAGGGAGTCGAAGAAACAGACATTCTTTTGGATGAGGTGCGAGGTTCGGCACAGCCTGTTCCAGGCGTACCCGGTCGACCACCGTCCGAACCCGTCGACCTGCCGTGGCGGGGAGACGCTGCGCAACACAGTCCCGTCGTCCAGGACACGTTTGATCCCGCAGATGACCAGATCCACCTGATCCAGATTCGGGTAGTTCAGCAGGGTTTCCAGATGGGTACGGTCGTAATAGTCATCCTGGTCGAGAAAGGTCAGCCACTCGGTTTGGACCTTGAGGATCGACTCGTTGCGGGTCCGGGCTGCTCCCCGGTTCGTCTGGTCGATGACAATGAAGTTGTCCGGGTAACGGTCGCGGTAACTGGTGAGGATCCGCAAGGAGTTGTCCGACGAGCCATCGTTGACCGCCATCACGACCCACGCGTCGAGACCGATGCTCTGGTCGATGACACTGTTGAGGGCGCGTTGCAGAAAAGCGGCCCCGTTATAGACCGGCATGATGATGGTGACTGCTTTGGTGTCCACGAACTCATCCCCTTTGTTCCAAGCTTGTTGGGCCTACCTTATCCTGAATCGACCGATCCATTGCTACTCCGCAACACCAGATGGGCACCCTGGCCCCATCGCCAACGCTCTACAGACGTCCAGCCTGCCACAGGCTGGATCCCTGACTTGGCGGAGAGTACCGGAATTCAGCCGAGGACTTGTCCGAGGAGTTCCTGGGCCGTGTCGTGCCTCTGCAACTCGGCATTGATCGGTGTGATGACCTTGTCCGACGCGACCTTTTCCATTGCTCGTCTGAGATGGCTGACAGCCTTCGTGGCGGTGGCCTTGGCTCCCATCACCACGGCCACACGAGACACTCCTGCTATGACCAAGCCGATGAACGCCCCGATGATCACCAGCCAGGTGGGAAGGGGCAGGACACCCACTGTGAGCATGGGAACCGACGGGAACTGGAAGAAGGCCCGCAAGACGAGGTCCACAGCCAGCCAACCCAAGCCGATGACAGTGATCGCGAAGACCACCCACTGGAGGACCCGTACGCCTGTCCACCAGCCGTGGCCCTCGTCGATCCCGAGGTCCGTCTCGACGACGGCCTGATCGATGGCTGTGGGCAAACTGGCTGCCTGGTCCTTGATCAGAGCGTCCAGCACCGTCCTCCACTGGTGGGGCAACCGGGAACGGGCATCGTCTCCGACGGCGCGGATGGCCGTATCGATCCGAGCCCGGGCCACAGGGTGGACCACGGCCGACGAACGGAGCAGATCCGGTTCCTCCTGGGACCCCGTTGACCGGAACTGGTCGAGGTGCAGTCTCTTGAGCGGGTCGACCCTCAGGTGAGTGATCCAGGCCAGCCACGGCCAACCGGTGGCGACCCGACCACGACGGGTGACCCCGGCCAGGACAGCTTCCCCGATCTGTTTGGCGCCCACCACCTCCATACAAGCATTGGCGATGGTGGCGAGGTGGTTCTTCCCCAGGGCACCCGCGGGCTCGGCGCCGACCTGGTCCGCCAAAGCCTTGGCCTGCACGAGGATGTCGGCTTCCCGGCGACGGACCATGCTGTGTTTGGACGAATTGACCTCGGACATGTGGTGACGCAAAGCCCCGATGCCTTGCCCCGTGAGGGCCGACACCTCGAACACCGTCGGGTCCTCGACTCCGTCGTCTTTGAGAATACGGACAAGATCCTGGTTGATCTCGTTCACCTGTTCGGGGGGCAGACGGTCGATCTGGTTGAGCACGAACGCCATCACCTCAGTGTGGGAAGTCAACTGCTGGATGTAGCGTTCATGCAGGAGCGCATCGGCGTACTTCTGCGGATCCACCACCCAGAAGAACTCGTCGACCACATCCAGCAGGCGATCCACCTCTTGCTTGTGCCCAGGACTGACCGAATCGTTGTCGACCAGGTCGATGAGGACGACGCCATCCAGATCACGGCTGACCAAGGTGTAATGACGTTGGATCCCCAGCCACTCCAGCAATCCCGAGGTGTCCGTGTCCCCGAAGGTCACGGCCATGGCATGCTGGGTCATCGGGCGGCTGATCCCTGGTTCGGCCAGGGCCGTCCTCGTCAGGGCATTGAACAGGCTCGATTTCCCAGATCCGGTGGCGCCAACTAAAGCTATGACAGTTGTGTTTCGGGACAGCGCGAGACGTCGGTCCACCCGGTCGATGACGTTCTGGGCTTCTCCCAGCACGTCGACATCGACCCTCCCACGACACGCGTCGACGGCGGCGACGAGAAGGGCCAGGTCTTCTTCCAGGCTAGGCACTCTTGTCTCCTTCCTGGCGATTCTTGGCGTGGGTATCGGGCTGCGTGCGTGCAGCCTCAGTCTCAGCGATCGCTGAATTCTCTAGTCTACGCATCTCCGCCTCGCGGAGTTGACCGATCTGGGCTCCCACACGCACCAGTGCGGCAGGATCGACAGACTCCACCGGCACCCGGTCGACGGTCATGGCAAGGATCCGGTCCATTTGAGCGGTCAACACCTCGTCGACATGCTCGCTCAAGCGTTCCTGGGCGGTGGCGGCCAGGCGCCGGATCGCTTCCTCGCCAAAGACCAATTCGAGGACCTTCTGAGCGACCATCGCAGTCCCTCCGGCAATGCCGATTTCCGCTCCGGTCAGACCTGCGGTATGGGCGAAGACGACCAGCATCACCGAGACACCGGCAGCGTTGACCCCGAGCGCGGCAAGCTTAGCCTTGGTCCGTTTGTCGGCGCCCTCGTGGGTGACAATCGCCAGGACATCTTCTTGCCACCGGCGGATCGCAGCCGAGACCTGCGCCGGGAAGTCGGCTGCCACAGTCCCGACATCCTCGCCTGACCACTCGATGACGTACCGACCGGCCGGATTAGCCATCCACACAGTCGCCACTCGGTCGGCGGCGGCCTGTCCGGCTTCGATGACCAACGACTCCAAACCCGATCTGACAGCCACTTTCACGTCAAGAGCCTTGTCTGGCTCGCCCCTGAGGAAGCGCCCCAGACGATCTCTGACGCGCCCCATCCTCGATTCGACCGAACGCATGAAATCGCCTGTGCCCACCAGATCCTGCCACCGGGCCATCACCTCGCCGCGCAACAAGGTCCCATCACCGCTTTGCGCCAGGACGGACTTGCCGGCTTGCGAGAAGATCGTCTTGGCGTCTGACCTCAACTGGTCGAGAGCTTGGGTCTGAGAGAAGACGTGACCAGCCACATTGCCGATGCCTTTCTCCAGAGACGCTATCGCTCCGTTCAGGGTGCCCATGACCACCTTGGCGCGGGTGATCTGGTTGGCGGCCAGGTAGTTCAGCCAGGACCGTACCGGCTCCACCGCCGCCAAAGGCAACAAACCCTGGCTGTCTGTCACCGTTTCCGGAACCGCGAAGAGCGGGGACTCGCCGAGCCCGCGATCGGTCATCATCCGGGCCAGGTGCTCCGGGACCGCCGACATGGCCGCAGGCGGTACGCGATCCACCACCACGCCCAGCGCGGTGCTGCGCTCGGCCGCCTCGTTGAGGTACTCCCACGGCACGGCATCGGCGTAGCGGGCAGCAGAGGTGACGAACAGCCACAGGTCGGCGGCCGACAACAACTGTGCGGCAAGATTCCTGTTCTCGGCGTCAACGGAGTCGATGTCGGGGGCGTCAAGGATCGCCAAACCCTCGGGCAATGCCATCGACGAGACGACCTGGAGAGAGTGGGTGGTGTGACTGGGCTGCGTGGTACGGGTCAACTCCGGCAGGATCCGGCTGGAGTCGAACCAACGGGCGTCGGACGGATGGTAAATGAGAACGGGAGTCTTGGTCGTTGGCCTGATGACTCCCGGTGTGGACAATAAGCGGCCCATCAGAGAGTTGACCAATGTCGATTTCCCAGCCCCGGTCGATCCTCCGACCACGGCCAGCACAGGGGCCTCGATGGTGTTCAGGCGCGGGCGGATGTAGTCGTCGAGTTGGGCGATCGCCTTGTCGGCCCACTCCTTCGTCTCCGCCGATCCCGGTAGGGGCAAGCTCAACTGGACTTGGAAGAGAGAATCGCGCAACAGGGCAAGCAGGGCTGACAAAGTCTCCCCCATGTCCTCTCCTCTCCCGAAAGTTGTCGTGCTTACTTCCTCTAGGCTGATGGTGGCCCCCATCGTGGATCACTTGCAGAATACTTTAACGGTGAGCCTACTACGTCTGATACTTTCTGGGTATGGCCCCACGGCGGCGTGAACGAGCCTCGTCTACGCCAGCGTGGTGAGTTCCACGGCCAGTACGGGCGTAGTCCCCGGCCGCTGACCAAACCCCCGCGCTGAGACAAGTGTGCCATATCATCGATCAGCTCGTGTTCGGCGAATAATCCACCCTGATCCACCGTGCCACGAGTGATGGCTTCCCGCAGGAAGGCCAGTTGCGTCGCCCGTACTTGAAGTTTCCAGGACCGGATGACATTGCCGTGCCACAGGCTCATGATGATCGTCCACACCCGCGTGCGGAAGCGGGAGAAGGCCTCGGGATAGGTCGAGGGCAGCCAGCCCATCGCCACATAGTCAGTCAGCCTCGCCTGGATGGTACGCCGCTGAGCGATCGAAGACATGATCACGCGCAAGGCCACCATGAAAACGATGGGCCACGCGACGACAAGGACTGCGGAGATCACTTGGGTGTCGGACAGGATCGACGCCCACCAGTTGAAAAACATGTGCAGGAAGGCCGCGAAGAGGTACCCGGTCACCGGTGCGATGACCCGGACCACCTTGGAACGGGTCGTCACAGCGAAGGCGATTCCCACCCCTGTCATCAACGTGAACAGGGGATGTCCGAAACAAGTCAGCACCCCGCGGAATAGGACCATATAGTCCAGGGCGGCCATCACGTCGCCAGTTCCCGAGGTGTACGACCCGTACACGACCACCCGGGCGTAGTAAATGATGTTCTCGGTGAAGGCGAAACCCGCTCCGACCAAACCGCCGATGACGGCCCCCGAGACACGGGAGGTGAAGCGATTGCGATCCACGGCGGCGATCAGGAACACGACGGACGCCTTCATGGCCTCTTCGACGAAGGGCGCGCTGAAGACCGCCACCCTGACGGAGATGGTCCCCGATGTCTCATCCACGACGGCCATCCGGACCGAGACCCAGGTGTTGATGAAGTACGCCGCGGTGACCGCGATACACCCGCCCCACACTACGGCCAGGAACCACACGCGCCACCGTTGCGGCTTGAACCGGTCGACAAGAATGAAGCACACGATCCAGAACAGCAGGGTGGGCAGGGCACGGCTGGCTGACAGCCACAAAGCGTCAGCATTGAGCCCGGGAATGACATTGCCGTCGGAGTCCTGGGTCGATGCCATGACGCTTCGAATCAGGACCCACAGGCTCACGCCCGCCACGATGACCAATACCGTGGTCACCCAGGTCCACTTCGATTTCACAATGCGTTGAAGGAGGGAACGGCCCGCTGTCGAGGCGGCGATTCCGGTGCGACGACGCAGGTATGACTGAACTTCTTCAGTTGTCATCTCAGCTACGGGCACCATTCAAGGATACCCGGTCATCACCTAGCCCTGTCGCGATAGCAGACTCACGAGATAACTAGCGACCAGGATTGATGTCACAGGGATCCACCAAGAACAGGGCCGCACAATAGTCATGAATCAGGATTCAGACTCAGCGACTCCATCAGCGCCCCATAGAGGATTCGAACCTCTGACCGACAGATTAGAAGTCTGCAGCTCTATCCAGCTGAGCTAATGGGGCCTGGCTGTCTCAGTCTAACCGATTGCTTGTGCTGGAAGCGCGTCCAGCAGTGCTGGAGCCAGTCCTCGCTGAGGCCGGGTGTTGGAGGCTGTTGAGAGCAGCAGTACGCGGGTGGGATCGCGTACTGGCAAGAGACGAGGGTCATATGCTGAATCCGGGTCACAGCCTGGACTTTGACTGAACTGTGCTGGGGACGCACTAGCCTGAATCCACCGATCGCTTGCGTCGCGAGCGGTCTTAGATGGGTGCACTGGGCACGGCGACAACGTGAGGGCAGACTGGACGTCTGTAGAGCGTTGGCGATGGGTCCAGGGCGCCCATCTGGGGCCGCGCAGCAGCAATGGATCGGTGGATTCAGGACTAGCCTGAATGCACTGATTGCTGGCGTCACGAGCGTCACTGTGGGGATGCGATGGGTCGGCGGGTGGCGTCAAGGCAGACTGGATGTGAAGTTGAGCGACGCCCGAGGAGCCAGCGTGCTTCCACAGTGTCGCACAGTAGCCATGAATCGGTGGATTCAGGATGAGAGTCGGACAACCATGTCAGAACCGGGAACTAGTCACTTTTCATGGCCACGCTTCATCACTTCCGCGTACGGGCCGACCTTTCTTTCCAGCATCGGCTATGGTGCGGTGACGCCGCTGGTGGCTTTGTCT
>WREX01000083.1 GCA_009779115.1 Propionibacteriaceae bacterium | reverse complement strand
GAAAATCCAGGCCGGTGCTGTGGCCACCGACAAACTGGCTGCGAATGCGGTGACGGCGGCGAAGATCGCCGCCGGAACCATCACCGCAACCCAAATCGCCGCCAACGCCATCACAGCAACCCAGATTGCGACGGATGCGGTGACTGCCGTGAAAATCCAGGCCGGTGCTGTGGCCACCGACAAACTGGCTGCGAATGCGGTGACGGCGGCGAAGATCGCCGCCGGGACGATCACCGCAACCCAAATCGCGTCTGGGACCATCACCGCCACCCAACTGGCTGCAAACGCTGTTACGGCTGACAAGATCAATGCCTCGGCTGTCACTGCTGACAAGATCGCAGCCAACGCCATCACGGCCGCGAAGATCGCCGCCGGGACCATCACCGCAACCCAACTGGCTGCAAACTCGGTCACCTCCACCCAGATTGCTGCTAATGCGGTTACTGCGGCGAAGGTGGCAGCCCGGGCGATCACGGCTGACAAGATCGTCATCGGGTCAACGGCAAATTTGGTCCCCGACCCGAACATGGACACCCTCGCTGACAGTGCTCTCACCCCAGCATGGGCTCTCGACGCCGGAATCACACTGGTCGCAAAAGGTGGTTACAACGGTTCCACTGGCGTGACATGTGCCCCAAATCAGACTGCTACGAAATGGGCGTACTTCAACGGTGGACAATCAACGTGGACTACCAGGGCAAAGACAGTGAACGTTGCTGCGCAACCAGGTGAAAAATACCAGTTCTCGTGTTGGGCGAAAGCTTCAGCAGTATGCACCGCGATACCAGGGTCTCTCAACTTGGTATCCGTCAATCTCAATGACAACACCACAGCTACCTCAACCGTCAACTTCCCGGCGAATCTCGGGACCACATGGACGCTCGTCACGGGCGTTGTCTCCGCGGCCACCACTCTCGGAACGAACATGGGCATCGTCCCCCGAATCGGATTCAACGCGAACATTGCACAGACGATCACGGTGTCAACCCCGATCCTTCGGCGGATGAACGAAGGCGAATTAATCGTGGATGGAGCGATTACGGCTGTGAAGATCGCAGCGTCGGCCATCACCGCAGACAAAATTGCCGCTGGGGCCATCACCACAGCGAAATTGTCAGCAACTGCGATCGACGGCATGACCATCACTGGTGCAACCATCCGCACCACCGCGACCGCAAATCGAGGCATTGTCCTCAATGCCTCGTCCCTGACCGCGTTCGACGCGTCCGGGAATAAGACTGTGTCTATCAACGGGGCAGACGGGAGCGCATCCCTGACAGGAGTCGTGAAAACCTCTACTGGGGCTGATTCGGCTGAAATGTCTGGTTCTGTCTATGGCGGGCGCCCGGGGATGCAGTTCATAGTCGGCGGTGACCAAGTTAAGCCTGTGATTTTCGCACAAAACTCATCCGGTAATGGATATCCACAAGAGTCATTGCTAGTAATGGGGTCCGAGCAAACGGTCAACAGTACTGGACGAACTGAGCTAGAAATCAAACGGCGAGGCCAAGGGTTCAGGATCGGAAACATGCACGGTCCACGAGGTGGCCACGGCGTTGAACTGTATTCCGATGGGCGTTTAGACCTGCGTGGCGTTGTCCCCGCGACCGCAGGAGCTACATCCATGTTCCACTTCGGCCTCACGTCGTCCTCACCGTATATAGCCGGGTCCTGGGACATGATCTACGGCACGCCAGTGACCCTTGGAAATACGTTGCCATTCGTCACATGCATCTCAACGGATCCCGTGAAGATCAGCATGACCAACGTTACTTCGTCTGGCTTCACGATCCATTGGGACGGATGGCAAAGCGTCACACGGAAGTTTTGGTGGTTCGCCTTGACCACCCAAAAGTAAGAAACGAAATGAAAATTGATATTGAAGATGGTGCGGTTACCGAAACATGGGAAACCCCAGGACAGCCACCTCACCTACGCACAATCCCACTCACCGCTGTTGCCTCATACGGCGCACTCCTCGGACTGAATAATCCATCCGATGTTGTGGAAGCTATCAACGAAATCCGTGAACATGTGATCGCTGACCCCACCCTCGACACACCTGATACGTGGGCTGACACGCTCCATGTCCTCTCGGAGGGTACTCCAGAACGGGCGGAGCATCGTGCCGAGGTCCAGGCAAGTAAGGGCACGCCTGGTGGGCAGAATTCAGGGCAGGGCAATGGTCCTGGGGCGAATTCCGGGAACATCGGCAAGGGCCAACTCACTGCACCTGGGCAGTTGGCGAAAGCCGCACGTCAAGCGGAAATCAGTGCCGCGCAAACGAAGTTGCGCGGGAAATGGAAAATCGCACCACCCGGACAGTTGAAAAAAGACCCAGCGCTCGCGCAGCTGGACACCCCTACTCTCGTCACCGCAGTCAATCAGATGCGGGAGGAATGGCTGGAGTCGATCACGACTCCCTCGCCGGACGACTAACCCCATAGGAGGAAACTATGAATGTAAATGTTCTTGTTGAAGAACTGAGAAAACTGGTGATTGAAAACGCGCAACTAAGGATTGATAACACTTTGCTACGCACACAAGTTGAGGATCCAGCCCCAACAGTCGAGGAGGCCACCGAGGCTGAACCAATTGAGCCGACTGAAGTCGCAGAGTGAGGCCCCGATGAAAATCTATATTGCACCGTCGAATCAGTTTGATAACCGAGGAGTCGTAAACTTCGGGACCGAAGCCGACCGCATGAACCAAGTCGCGGACGTCGCCGTACAAGCCCTCGCCGGACACACCGTGATCCGAGCCACCGGAACGTCGAGCATCGCGTCCCGGGCTCAGCAAGCCAACCAACTAGGAGTACAGGCCTACGTGTCGATCCACTCCAACGCAGGCGGCGGGAACGCCCGAGGCACCGAGGTATGGTGCTATCCAGGCTCCGAACAAGGATTCCGATTAGCCCAAGCTGTCAACGCCCGCCTCAACGGTGTGTATCCCGGCCCCAACAGAGGAATCAAGACCAACTCAAGTTTCACCGAATTGGCCAAGACAGACGCCCCGGCCATCATCATCGAGACCGCGTTCCACGACAACGCAGACGATGCCCGATGGATGATCGACAACATCACCACCATCGGCCAGGCTATTGCGGACGGTGTCAACGACTGGGCCGGACGAACCGTCACCACCCCGCCACCCATCATTCATGCCGCCATGCCCCAACCCAAAGACGGCCCACTCGACGTTGATGGGATTGTCGGAATCGTCACAATCAGCCGCTATCAGACTGCTCGACGCCTCTCGGTCGACGGTGAGGGTGGCATCAATACTGTCACCGACATGCAGAACCTGTCTCAAGCGCCTTGGCATGACGGACGCTACGACGGGCAAGACAAGAAACTCATCGGGGAGTACTGGCCCCAACTCTTCAGTGTCCGTTATGGCCCAGCCGGGTCACCTTCAGTGAAAGCTATGCAACGTTGGCTCGGGACCGACCCAGACGGACAACACGGCATTGACGACGCCGAGGCGTTCCAAATCGCTCTGAATGAGGGGAGGGTCAAATGATCATGCAGATGATCACCGCCAAAGCCCGGGCCGTGATTGCTGTCGTGGCGCTCCTAGTCGGCGTGATCGCGCCGACGCTCAGCGACGAATTAACCAAACTCGGCCCCCCTGCTGACGGTTGGCTCCCGATCGTCAACATGATTGCCGCCGTCGCCGCGACCTTCGCCGGAACAACCTGGTTAGCTCACATCACACCCGACCCACCGACACAGGAGACCACACCGTGATCCTGTCCGTAGAAATCGTGATCGCTATCATCCTGTTCTGCGGAACGGTCGTGACATCGATCATGCAATGGATTGTTGCCAAAGGTAATCGGTCGTCGTCGGAGACGATGAAGCTTACTAACACTCTGACGACTCGGTTGGCTCAGTTGGAAGACCAGGTACGCCAGTTGTGGGAGGCCCGGGCCTCCGATGCGGAAACAATCTACCGGCAACGCGAAATCATGCTCCACCAAGAGCTTACTATTGAGCGACTCCAGCACGCGCAGGATAGTGCTCGTCCACCTCCGTCACCCAGCGTGCCCGGAGAACCACCAAGTTGATTCCGGCGTCCGCCCATGAGAAAAGCACCCAGCTTGACGGACGCCCACACCAATGCCCCCTCTGCATCCTCCCGTAGAGGGGGCATTTCTACGTCGACACTCAAGTAGTTATCCATTGGTTGAGTGTCGGTCGAGAAATCCCACACCATTGCGTAATCTCGGTCTTGGTAAACGCATGAGCCGACCACAGGCCTAACGCGACACCGCGCCGAATCTCACTCTGCTCATAGGGCCTGCCGACTGTGAGGGGTTCCCAAGCCAAAAGTTTTGTAAAGTTTTGGCCGTGGACGGCGAACCATGCTCCCATCCACGCCTGTCGGTTGGTGGGGTCGTTCAGCGCAATCCGACAGAGGTGCGCAGTTTGGGGAATCAGATCGAAACCACCCAATGTGTTGAGCCAAATCCCCAACGCGTGGGGTGCCGTTTGGTCTGCCGAAAACCGCATCGCGGTAAGGAGCCGACCTGCGAGGCTCACCCTGGCAGCTGTGGCAGTCCCCGTGATCGTCTCCGCACAGTCGCGACGCGTCAATAAAATTTCCCAGGGTTCAGCGTCCTTGCCTTGGTCCCAGTGGCGTAACCGGAGGTAGTGGGCCGCATAGCGGCCAGCGTTAGCCGTCAACCGTTTTCCGGACCAGCCGCGGATGTTCGCGGCTGGTGTGAGTTTTAGACATTGGTCGGCTAGGTCTTGCACCCCGGAACCGGGATGCATCCAGGCGTCCCCGGCTGCCGTGCAGGCTGTGTCCGCAGTTGCGGACAACAGATTTTTGTAGTCATCAGCGATCGGCTTACTCATCACCAGACCTCCGCTTCCCCTGTCACAGTGGACAGGAAATCGGAGTAGATCTCCTGTTCGGTGATCGCGTCGTGGAGCATCGAGCGCAGAATTCTGCGCTGCCCACCGGGTGTGACCGGAATGGAAAACTGGACAGTCCCGAGGTGTTGTGCCATGGTGCGATCCTCTCTGCGCGAGAATTTTCCCTCTCCGGAGGTGCTGGTGTAGAACTCGACTGAGATACCGGTCTGCGGATCGGATGCCGTGTACCGGACGAAATCACCGGCAGCCTCACCCAACGTGTATAGAAACCTTGTTTGTGTTCTTGTGGAGTTGGTCATCGTACCGACCTGCCCAATTCGTCAACATCGAAGCCTAAAACGCCAGATATCTCGGCCTCACCACATTCACTACAATTCGTGAGCAGTGGTTCGCCGTCACTGCCAGTACGGTCTAACAATGTACCCTGAACAATGATTCTTCTCCTATCACTGTGGAACATGAGAATTCCAAACGAGGCCGTACGAGGATCAATGATCACTTTTCCGTCCGGCATTTGCCAGCCCTCAAATACGGATACCCCATCTTCCTGGATGTCATCCAGATGGTTGTACGAAAACTCGCACGATGGGATATCACCAAATCTGACATACACGTGGGCATAGTCAAAGTCATTGATTTTCGCAACCATGTCTACTATCTGCCGGTCTCGATCAACTTTACTCATTGTTCTCATCTCCTTGTTTGGTTGGTTATCGTCCGAGTCTGCCCGGCAATGCCATGGTCAGACCATCGTCTGTTGTCCCCACAATTACCCCAATGACTTCCTGCGAAGTTGACCCGTTGCGGCGAGTGACTGTGACCACCTGGCCAGTCTCGAACTGGCCGACAATCACCCACTCGTACGAGATTTTGCGCCACTCGCATTTGCGACTACTCTTCAAATCAGCCTGGCGGGCCTTCTCCGCGTCTCTTTCGTGCTCTGTCCTCAGTAGAGCGAGGACAGCACCCTCACCATTGCGTGAGGAGACCTCGTAGCGGTCCTCGCCAACCCGACCGAAAAAGTTGCTCCTAAACCGGTCGCACAGGTCGGTGTAGGTGTAACCGTAGTCTGTCATCAGTTCCTGAACTGCTGTAGTCACATCGTGTCGTGCCATGTCTTATCCCTTGTTTTAAGGTGTGGCTGGGGTTTTCCACCCCAGCGCGCTGGTGAATGTGGCCAGAACCTCGTCCGCCGTCATGCGGAATCCACTGCCATAAAATGCGTTCAGCGTAATCCCCAGCGCGTCGATGTGGGCATCAGTCCATTCCCAGCATGTCATGATGGCATTGTCATCGAAATAGCGTGCGGATTTGGTCGGGTTGTCGCGGAAGATCCGGGTGGATGCTACTCGGACATCTGTTCCGTCGAATGTGATGATGTCGGCCTTGGCGGTGATTCCGTATTTCATGATGACTCCTGCTGGTGTACTGGGAGGGGTTCTCCTCGTATCACTAATTTTACACTAGATATTTTGAAATGTAAAAATTGACAGAGGACCTAGATATCACTGACAATGGAAGGACTCGTCCCCGCTTAGCGGGGATCGCCCGTTATAGATCTTCATGAGTACTGCGGACAAGAGTAGTCCCCGCTAGGCGGGGAAAGACAATGCCCCTCCATTGGAGGGGCATTCTTCATGTGCTGAGCACCCTGTCGAGTTGTACTATCCCCCATCGTGATGTAAAATATTTACATATAGGGAGCCCAGGAGGGAACCCATCCAAATACAAGGAGAAGACATGACCGCGGCGACAACCCAGGCACAACGGGACTACATCACATCGCTACTGCAAAGAATCGGCGTCGACAAAGCATTCGAGGCAAAAGCCATCACAGTCGATATGGCTATCGACCAGGGAGCATCCGGCGGCTACCGGTCCCCCCGGGAAGTCGCTCGCCACTGCAATAGCAAAGCGACCGCCAGCCAAGTTATCACTAACCTGAAAGCCATATCTCACTGATGAACGATTCGACAAAAGTGGGCCAGTGCCCCATCTGTGGATCCACCGATATTGAAGCCAACGCGTGGGAAGCCTGGTGCTATGGCTGTGATGGACGCTGGGCCAAGGACGAGTACCCCGCCATCTATGCTGCGCTACGATCGGCAGAAGTCGACCGGCGCGCGTCCTGGACACGCTTCGACTGTGAGGGAGCCCGCCGAGCACTGGGATTATCTGTCAACCAAATGGCAGACGCACTCATTTCACCTCACACCGGGCGACCGTGGAAAGCATCCAGAATCAGTGAGTGTGAGGCCGGACGACGGTACATGCCAACATGGGGCGTGGACCAGATCCGCATCTGGGAAAACCTCCGCGATGAAGTGATCGACCAGATTGTCACGACAGCCGTGGGAAACCCTGGCATGCCGATCATCATTTACGCAACCAATGCGAACCTGTGGGCAGAGCACCCCGCTTATCAACTGTACCGATTCCCTGCCGCCACGTACCATCTCGCGGCAGCATTCGCCTGCGCAAAAATCGCCAAGACGACAGGGGAACGGCCCAGCCTCATCACACTCGTTTAGCTTGGCTCGGATACTGTGATCATCTCCGAAAAACGATCCACCGCCAGGGGAGCAATCCAAAACTCCGAGTCCAACTCGTCTAACGCCGTAAGCCGTTGCTGATCATCTGAGTGCAAATAATGTGTCATTGTTATGTCTACCCGAGCGTGTCCGAGGATATCGGCGATCACACGTTCAGGAATTTTCATTGCAAGCATCGTTGACGCTGCCGTTCCGCGCGCGCCATGGAGTGGCACGTGTGGGACGCCAGCACGTTTGAGACTGTCACGCCACATTTTCCAATCACGTTTTTGACCCTCGGGGCCTGAATGTTGGCCTGGGAACACATAGGGTGAATTGCCAGCTGACTTGGCGTACCATGCCTTGAACACGGCGAGTGTCGGGCCGGGAAGTGGGAGGGTGCGCTTACTGGATCGCGTCTTCGGGTCCTTCGTCACGAGTCCACTGCCTGGGATACGTGAAACTGACTCGTCCACTCTGAGAGTCGCATTTGTGAAATCCACATCATCCCAGGTGAGCGCTAATGCTTCACCTTGGCGTATCCCGAGAACAAGAGCGCATGTCAGGCGCGCAAACTCACGTTCGTCTGATGCGTTGGCGAGAACTTTGCGCGCCTGGTCGACGCTCAATATGGGCGTGGGATTCATCTGCCGTGACGGGGCATCAGTGAGGGATGCCGGATTGTGTTTCATTTTCCCCTCTCTCTCGGCAACTTTGAGGCACCTGGACAAGATGCGGTGGGTTTGAAGGATCGTGTTTTCTGACAGGTTTTTGTTGCGCATTTCTTTGTGGACGTCCCTGATGTGATTTGGGGTGAGCCTTCTAAGGCTCGTCCGCCCGATCACGGGAACGACATAGAGGCGCATCTTGTTCCGGTATTCGTACAGTGTCTTCGGGGATAATCGGTGTGGGCATATCTCGGACAGCCAATATTCAATCCAGTCGGACAGGCTCGTGTTGTCCGTCATGATTCCACGGGCAAGGTCTTGTTTCAGGTCATTGACCTTTTTCAGGCAGGCTGTTTCTGTGGGTGCGAACACACTCTTACGGACACGCTTGTTGTCTTTGTATCCGGTTGTTACCTGGCCGCACCACTGGCCCTTCTTGAGACCCGTCTCAATTTGGAAAATTGACCCCTCGCCTCTGATGCGACGGCCTGAGCGTTTCGCCATAATACTAGTCTACCGTGGTTAGCCAATCGGTTAGCCACACGCCTGATAATAGGCTGCATTGCCCGGTGATAGGAATGTGGGTTTTCTAGGGATTTCTTGTGCCCCCAGCGGGATTCGAACCCGCGACCTACGGATTAAAAGTCCGCAG
>WREX01000082.1 GCA_009779115.1 Propionibacteriaceae bacterium | reverse complement strand
GGTGGAGGAGTTCACGGAGAAGACGGGCCGGCGCCCCCGCATCCTGATCGCCAAGATGGGCCAAGACGGCCACGACCGCGGCCAGAAGGTTGTCTCGACCGCGTACGCCGATCTGGGCATGGACGTCGATGTGGGACCGCTGTTCCAAACCCCCGCCGAAGCCGCCCGCCAAGCCGTGGATTCCGATGTCCACGTGGTCGGTGTGTCCTCCCTGGCCGCAGGCCATTTGGTCCTGGTCCCAGCCCTACGCGAAGAACTCGACAAACTGGGTGGCCAGGATATCCTGATCACCGTCGGCGGAGTCATCCCCCCCGCAGACTACAAGGCCCTCTACGAATCTGGAGCGGTAGCGATCTATCCCCCCGGAACCGTCATCCCTGAATCAGCCATCGAACTCATGGACAGACTCCTCAGCACGACAGCTTGATTGCGAGAGGCTGTCTCAACGCGGGATCTCCTTATCCCATCAGAACCTGATAATAGCGGTACGCTATATTTACAGATTTGGCGAAACTGTTAATAAGGAGGTGTCTGGTGGCACAGATTCCCGTGTCGCCTGTCGAGTATGAGGATCATATCTGGCAGGCTTCCGATGAGACGGGCGTGAGCCGAAGTAGGCGGGTGAGCGCCAGTGGTCCGTACCGCAGCGCTCTTCCTGCTCGGATCGCAGATTACTCGGCTGCCTTGGCGAGTGAGGTGGCGGCGGATGTTGATGAGGCGTCGTCGGCATTGGCCCAGTTTGATGCCTATGCTGCTCAGACGTGGGGGACGAGTGCTGGCGGAACTCCCATGTCGTCTATTCTGCTGCGGACGGAGTCGGCGTCATCGTCTCAGATCGAACAGTTGACCGTTGGCGCGAGACAACTTGCATTGGCGGAAATCGGTCAGGAGACCAGTACGAACGCGAAGACCGTCCTCGGGAATGTACGGGCGATGGAACAAGCATTGACAAGGGTTAATGTCGTCAATGAGGAGTCCATCCAATCAATACATGCCGTGTTGATGGCTCATCAACCAGGCTGGGAACACCATGGTGGGCACTACAGGGACCAACTCGTCTGGGTCGGATCGAGTGGTGTGGGGCCGCGTGATGCATCCTATGTCGCACCTCAACCTGAACGCGTCCAGGCAGCGATGGCAGATTTGATCAGATTCATTGCTCGTGTCGACCTCCCGATTGTCTTTCAGATAGCGATTGCTCATGCACAGTTCGAAACAATCCACCCGTTCGTCGATGGCAACGGGCGTACGGGACGGGCTATTGTCCACGCCATGCTGGCAGTTTCGGGAACCGTCCGTCATGGGGCGATTCCACTTTCGGCCGGGTTGCTCACTGACACGCATGGCTATTTTTCGGCTCTGACTGCGTACAGGAGTGGTGACGCGGGTCCGATTGTGCGCCGATTCGCTGATGCCTGCCGGTTCGCCGTCAGCAGTGGTCGTACTCTGCTCGACGCTCTGGCGTTCCAACAGGCTAATGATCGTGAGAAACTGGCCGGCCTTCGTCGGCAAGCGACCGCGTGGAAGATTCTGCCGTGGTTGGTCGCGCATCCCGTGGTGGACGCGAGTTCGGTGACGACTATCACCGGCCTCAATCCGGTTGCCGCCCAACGTGGCTTAGCCCAATTGACAACATCCGGCGTCCTAGTCGAGCGCACCGGCCGCCGCCGGAACCGAGTCTGGCAACACAACCCGAATTTACGCATCCTTGACGACTATGCCGCTCGATTGACGAGAAACTGAGCGAACAGGGGACAGCGATCGGCTGCATTGCAGCATTGCTGCTGACAGAGTTTTCGCATGAGTACATTCGTCAGCGTTCAAAGTCGGGGAACCATTGCTCTGCCACCAGCCATTCGTCGGGCGTACCATTTGGATCAACCGGGCGCCCAAGTTGAGATCGTCGAGGAAGACGGGCGACTCGTCCTCATTCCCAAAGTCGCGATTGACGCCGCGCAGGCATGGTTTTGGACCGATGAGTGGCAGACCGGTGAGGCGTCAGCGTCACGCGAACTCGCTGCTGGTGACGGTGAGGTGTACAACGACGCAGGTGACTTCTTGGCAGCCCTGCCGTGAGGTACGTCAGACTCCCCACTTTCCTCGCTGACTGGCGCCGTCTTCCTGAAGATGAACGAGCGTTGGTTAAACAATGGTTGGCCGATGTCTTCTCGCCTGCCGTCGCCGCATACGAGGTGGATCCGACGGGCTTTGTATGGCCTGCAAGCCTGCGTTTCGAACGTATTTCCGCCACCGGAGGAATCTGTGCGCTCCCCTGGTCGTTCGCCGGACCCGATGGACATGCCACCTTCGAGTTCACAACGATTGATGGCATGTCCTGTCTCGTCTGGCGAAGGATCGGCCATCATGGAATCTACCAACGCCCATGAGGCCACCCCGCAGGGGAGACTGTACGACATGACGGCGGAAACGGTCTTACCCCGAATGCACCGATTCATGGCTGCTGCGCGACCCTGTGGAGGCACGCTGGCTCGTCGGGCGTCGCTTAACAGACGTCCAGTCTGCCCTCACGCCACCCGCCGACCCATCGCACCCCCACAGTGTCGCTCGCGACGCCAGCAATCGGTGCATTCGGGTTAGAACAGTTAGTCCCATGGCCAGTTTCCAATATCGATAAATACCAGTTTATTTGTGCCCTGCTGTCATGACGGGGTTGCCGATGGAAGTGTGTCAGGAACCGTCACACGCCCAGCCAGAAAATCCGCGATATTGACTCGCAAAGCTGCCAATTGGTCCACATGGGTGTCGATGTACTCTTGGTCGTAGGCGGATTGCACGGCGACTGCCACACCCACCAGATTTGTCGAGAGTTTGCACTTCACATCTGCCACTGCCACCGCTCTCGCCCTGTCAGTCGCGGCCCCTTGATAGTTGTCAGCCATGGCTTCCCGGGGAGTCGGGTAGTCGAATCCGTTGTCCTTCATGCACCCAGACCACTGCGCTGCCACCGCTTGGTAACGACTGTCGTCCAGATGCCATGGGGAACCATTATCTGGCAATTCGCTCACGGAAAATGGACTCAACATTTGGCCACCAGGCACCACCGAATTTACGCGTGCAAGGCACGTACTGTGTCGGGGGTCGTTCATTGACACAGAAGAGCTTAATGAGGCCCACTGGCCTGGCGGTGATTGATATCCATAGGTAGCCGCATTGTCTGGGTCAAAGAATTGCCACATGCCGTTGCGTACCACCGAGTCCCGACGACTTGATGCGACATAGTTCGTCAATTCTCCCTGACCAGCTGGGCTTGCAATCCCAGTGGAATCGTAAACGAGATAGTGGATATTTCCTTGCCCACCCTCTGTACGTACACACTGATTCAGCAACTCCACAGCCACAAGCATGATGGCGACTGTCTGATCAGCACTGGGCAGATACGAATCGATGGGCAGAACGACCTGGTCTGGAGACGCAATGATTGGGACAGAGCCAAGTGTGGGTTCCTGGAATGATTGGGGTCCGGTTGCGACGCGGGTGCATCCTGAAAGAATGATCATCGTCACAACCAGAACCGCCAATCCACGTGTGGTCGACATTCGCATGATCATCCTCTATTTCTGATCGCAGGTATGCCCGGACTCATCATCGACCACGAGGCGAGTCTCGTCTGGACGGTCATGTGTGTTTTCCTGCTCTCTTGATCGACGCTGTTCCCCATCGAAGGTGGAAGTCGAGGGCGATTACCCACGACAAGAGGAGATAGACACAGCGTTGGTGGTGCCTCGCCTCTGGGTATTGATGAGGACAGTAGTGATGTCCTTCAGAATTAAACAGCCCTCACTTTCATCTTCATTCTGCGGTTGTCTGTGACCGAGGCTGTCGGCCACCAAGGAGGCTGAAATCGGACCTTCCGAAGCAGTCTTGTTTGTGATATGTTGCTGACATCATTTCGTTCTGTGCTGCAGGATCGCAGAGAAGCGTGACTCATGCCCATAGGACTTTTGGCCCGTACTTTTGTTTCGCGGGCGATGAGAAGACGAGGAGGGAACGTGTCATGAAACGCAGTGTTGTGATGGTTGTGGCGGTGATGGTGCTGGCAGGATGCACCCCCGCACCGGTGGCACCAACTGAGACTCCTCCGCCCACTCGAACGCCGATTGTGGTGGAGAAACCTACGTTGTCAGATGGGTTTGTGAATCGTCTCGATGGGTCGACGGCGACGATCCCGTTGGGCTCGGCAGTGATGACAGCACTGACGGGAAGCGATGATCAGATGGTGTTCAACAAGACCGACCAGGCGTACGAAAACCTGATTGACAAGAAGAAGGACCTCATCTTGGTGACCGCCCCGTCGGAGGATGAGTTGCAGGCTGCAGCTGATGCGGGAGTGGAGCTAGAAGTTATTCCAGTTGTCAAAGATGCGCTCGTTTTTTTGGCCAACACCTCGAATCCGGTCCAGGGTCTGACTCAGGATGAGGTCAGCGGGGTTTATTCAGGACAGATCACGAATTGGAAGCAGATTGGTGGCGAGGACGCCCCGATCATCGCGTACCAACGACCGGTGAACTCAGGTAGTCAGACGTTGTTTCTCCAGTTGGCGATGAAAGACACGGCTGTGGTGGAGGCTCCGCCAGAGCGGACGATCCCTGGAATGGAGGGGTTGGTCGATGCGATCGCAGATTTTGATGCTGGGCCGGACTCGCTGGGGTATTCGGTGTTCTACTTTGCGACGCAGATGTACATGAAAGACACGACGAAGTTATTGTCGATTGACTCTGTGATGCCCTCAGCACTCAGTGTCGCTGACGGGACCTATCCGTACCTGACCAATTATTACGCCGTGATCCGCAAGGACACCCCGGTTAACGATGAAGTACGCCAGGTGGTGAACTGGATGCTCAGTGACGAGGCCCAGCAATTAGCATCGAGCATTAACTATGTTCCGTTGGAGTCGGTGAATATCGTCGACCAGCAACCAACGTATGGATTCTTTGGTTCGACTGAGCAGAACACCACGCAGTCCTCGGGTACGGGTGGGACGCAGCGTCAATCAGTGTCGCTCATCCCCAGTGAGAAGGTGCATTGCACGAGCGAAGTGGATAAATCGGGAACCTCAGGCCTTACTGGGATGACCATTGACGGTCACGATGCCATGGCCGCTGCCATTGAGAAATGGTATGCAGATACTCCATCGACATTGCAGGGGGTAACAGGCGTAGCAAGTGGCTGTTCAACTGTGCAACCGACGCAGTCCTTCACATCTGTCAGCCTCGTGTCTGCCTCCTCGTACGACACAATCGCAACTGCAACCATTTCTGACAGGGGTACGGTCATGGGCTTGTCGGATTTCTTCTATGACGGCGTCAACTACATCGATTTCATCAATCACAGCTTGGCTGCCATTGCCAATAGTGCGACTCCTCCGGACAATTGGGAACCCACACAGACATGGTATCCCTCGGTTCGGCCTTTTTCTGGTATCCCAGCCGACTACCCCAATGTCGCCGTCACAGCACAAAATGGCTGGGTGACTCTGACAATCGCCTTTCCCGAAGGCAATCCATTCTTCCCGGTTGCTCAGAACCTCACTGTCCCCCTTCCAGCCGATCTGTCCCCCTACGGCCGCTTCGTGTCGCAGGTGTGGACGTCCCAGAGTGCTACTGGCCAACCTCAACTCGTCCCGCATCTGACGACGACGAGCACCGCATCTGACACTGATCAGGCGCTGGATGACAAGATCATGTCAATCGCCACAGCTCACCCGGAATTCTCCTGTATCTCGTTCGACTTCAGCTTGGATCGTTTAACCCTGATCGGAAACACCACCACTCTGCCTTGCGGCAAGGATGATGGTGCCGATGTGCTTGTTGCCTTACCCACGTGGTTGGCCACACTCCAGTTCGACACTTGGGCCGACGCAACCATGTCTGTCAACGATCTCCCCCAACCCTGGCAAACCACCATGGTCTTTGTCAGCAGAAATCCTCAAAATCCTGGTTCGGAGGCCGTGATTCCGTTGAGTCCTGATGCTCATGTCACCCGTGTCTGGCCGATGGATGACGATCGCTTGGTCGCTGAGGTCATCGACGCCGGCCAGACCTATTGGATGACATATCAAATCTGACAATAAAGGTAGGCCGTCTTGACAGATCTGGCGGAAGATCACTGGCGACACAGGCCCGAGCCTGGCAGGTTAGGGTGATTGTTTTCAAGGGTGAGTACGCCACAGGACCGTACGCTCTCAAACCTGATCCGGGGCACACGCGCTAGCAGGACTGCATATTTATTGTTCTCAATGTGGGTACCGTCTCGTGGGATTCGGGCCTTCTGTGCCACTTCGCGCACGGCTACGCTTGCACAATTACGCCCCGACTTCCTTAGGAGATCCCATGACCACTCTTGAAACCGATGTCCTCATCGTTGGTGCAGGCCCCGCAGGCGCGGGTGCGGCTACCATGCTCTCCACCTACGGTATTCCGAATATCATGGTGAACAAGTACTCTTCCGTGGCCACGAGCCCACGAGCCCATATCACCAACCAACGTGCCATGGAGGTTCTTCGCGACCTCGGCGTGGAGGCGGAAGTGAAAGCCTGGGCGATGCCTCAGGAAACCATCGGTACGACGGTGTGGGCGACATCGGTGGCAGGCCAGGAGTTGGGTCGTTTGCGGACGTGGTACACCGAGCCGTACTGGAAGGCCGAGCACGACCTGGGGTCTCCGACCGCTATCTGTGACATTCCCCAGGACCGGCTCGAACCGATCTTGTTGGCCGCTGCTGGCCTTCGCGGTACGACGTCGATGCTCAACACGGAATTCTTGACGTTCGTCCAAGACGATGAGGGGGTCACCTCGACTCTGCGCGATCGCGTCACCGGACATGAGTTCACAGTACGGTCGAAGTACGTCATCGGTGCTGACGGCGCACGCTCGACCATCGTTGAACAGTTGAATTTGCCCATGGAAGGTGAGATGGGTGAGGGCGGCAACCTCAATGTCGTCTTCTGGGCTGACTTGACCCATCTGGTGGCCCATCGCCCGGCTGACATGTTCTGGCTGATTCAACCGGGCACCGGCCATGCGGGAATGGGGCTGGGTGTCTTGCGCATGATCCAGCCGTACAAACGTTGGATGGCGACCTGGGGGTACGACCCGGCGGAAGGCACACCTGAACTCACCGACGAACTGGGCCTGAACATCGCGCATCAGATCATCGGCGACGACACCATCGACGTGAAGATCGAGTCAGTGACCCTGTGGTCGGTCAACCACATGAATGTGACGAACAACATGGTTGGTCGGGTCTTCGTGGTTGGCGACGCGGCGCACCGGCACACTCCGATGCATGGGCTGGGGTCGAACACCTCCATCCAGGACAGTTTCAACCTGGCGTGGAAGCTGGCGGCCGTACTGAAAGGTCAAGCGGGACCGGCGTTGCTGGAGACCTTCCGGGATGAGCGTGTCCCCGAGGCGCATCACTTGGTGGATCGGGTGTATCGCACGTTGGGCGTTGTCCCGCCGATGTTCATGGCCTTGGGGTTGCCTCCCACTGCCGACAAGGCAACATTGGCAGCTGCCATGGAGGCTTTGCAACAGCCCACGAAGGAAGGCGCTGCCATGCGGGCCCAGGTGGACGAGGCCATCCAGGGTACGTCACCCATCTTCGGCGGTTATGGGATGGAAATGAACCAGTTCTATCATTCGCCAGCCGTGGTGACTGATGGCAAGCCTGAGCCGCAGCCCAAAAAGGACCCCGAGTTCTGGTACTGCAAGTCCACATATCCAGGTCGGCACATCATCCACGCCTGGTTGACGAAGAACCAACGACCCGTCGCTCTTCTCGACCTGGTTGGTCATGGGCACTTCACCCTTCTGACAGGGGTATCCGGCGGGGATGCCTGGCGCCAGGCAGCAGCCCAGGTGGCAGGTCAGTTGGGTGTTGACATCCCAGTGGTCACCATCGGTCGAGGCGGTGACTACGAAGACACCTGGGGTACGTACGCCCGCGACTGTGAAGTGGCCGAAGATGGCGCACTGCTTGTCCGCCCAGACCAAATCATTGGCTGGCGCGCCGACGACTCAACCCGCGCGACACCGCGTCTCGTCGAGTCGATGCGCCACATTCTGGCCCGCTGACTCAACTGGGAAGATAGGGACGATGTTTGGACGGCGTATCTACCGTACTGACGTTGTCGATAATCCTTAACGATAGCTATTTTGCCCGCCAGGTACCATTATTGCTGAATCAGCGATCGAGTTCACGGACATACTCTTGAACACAACAGCCTGATCTTGAGAGGGCATCCGTGTGGCGGGTTTCGGGGAAACCCGCCACATCGCCTGTCCGGGTGAAATCTGCCCAATCCCCTCAAAATGGAGAATTCGGCGACATCAGAGTGGAAGATGCGGCGATTGCACGGGGTATAGGCCAAAATGTGTGTCTGGCTTGGGCGTGTCAGGTGGGTGTCGGAGTCGTTTTTCGGGAACGGGAGAGAATCACCCCGCAAGGCGAGTTGGATGAGGGTGAGAGGACCGAGTTGGAGCGGCTGCGAGTGGAGGCACTCAACTGCGGATGGATAACGAGTTCCTGGGAAAAGCCGCAGCCTACTTCGCCTCGAAGAACACATCGAGGACTGTTTCGCGTTGATGCGGGGTCCGGGATTGGGGGGCACCCCAAACGCAAGCCTAGGTCGTGTGTGGTTCGTGTTTTTCCGAACTTTGGCTCGGGTAGGCTCAGTTTCATGGATCGGTTGTTTCCGGAGAATGCACCAGATCTTGCTGCTACTGCGGCTCTTCTGGCTAATCAGACGCGGGTCATGATTTGTGTCGCGTTACTGGATGGCAGGGCGTGGACAGCCC
>WREX01000081.1 GCA_009779115.1 Propionibacteriaceae bacterium | reverse complement strand
GCGCCCCATCCTGGAGACGGTGCTGGACGAGGTGGCCTACGACGTGCTCGCCGTCGAACTGTCGAGCTTCCAACTCCACTGGGTGTCCTCGCTCAGCCTGCATTCGGCCGCCGTGCTCAACCTCCAGCCCGATCATCTGGAATGGTACGGGGGTGGAGACACCGCCTTCGCTTCCTATGCCTGCGACAAGGCTCGCATTTACCACCAGGTCACCGATTCTTGCGTCTATAACGTCGAGGATCCAGCGACCGAGGAGATGGTCGAGCAGGCGGATGTGGTCGAGGGAGCCCGGGCCATCGGTTTCACCTTGGGCATTCCGTCGATGTCGATGCTGGGTGTCGTCGACGAGTTTCTGGTGGACAGGGCCTTCATCCCCCAGCGCCGCGACTCAGCTTTGGAACTGGCCTCGCTCTCGGATCTTCCGACGACGGCACCCCACATGGTCGCCGACGCCCTGGCTGCCGCGAGCCTGGCCCGCTCCTTTGGCGTACCGGCTTTGGCAGTACGCGATGGTTTGAGGGCCTATGAACTCGGCCCTCACCGTATTCAAACCATTGCCAGTTCTCACGGGATCACCTGGGTCGACGACTCCAAGGCGACCAATGCCCATGCCGCCGACGCCTCGCTGAAGGGTTTCGGATCGGTGGTGTGGATAGCCGGGGGACTGGCGAAGGGAGTCCGGTTCGAGGACCTGGTGCGCCAGAACTCGTCGCACATCAAGGCCGCCATCCTGATCGGCCAGGACCGTGGAGTGCTGGCCGAGGCGTTTGCGAGCCAGGCCCCCGACATCCCCCTGGTCATTCTCGATGACAAGGATCCTTCCGTGATGAATCTGGTGGTGGGTCATGCGGCACGCTTGGCGCGCGAGGGCGACACCGTCCTCCTGGCCCCCGGGTGCGCCTCGCAGGACATGTTCACCGATTATGCGGATCGGGGACACTGGTTCGCCACAGCTGTTCACGACCGCCTCAATGATCGTGACGCCAGCCCATCCTCCATCTCGCTTGCTACCGTGGCTTCGGACCCATCCGTGCGGGAAGAATCCGCAACCACTGCGCAACCTCAGTCAAGCTTCAATGCCGCAGATCCCACCAGTGAAGGGAGTTCAGACCAATGACAGCCGTGACAGCCGATCCAGTGGTGGCACTGCCTGGTCAACCTGTTGAGAAGGCCCGGTCGCCGAAAACCGTGGTCCGTACCGCGATGGCGCATCCCCTCTTCGACTATCATCTCGTGATCGTCACCTCGGTGGTCTTGTTGTGCCTGGGCTTGCTGATGGTCATCTCGGCCTCGTCGGTCATCGCCGCGGCACAGATGGGCGATCCGTACTATTTCGGTAAGAGACAGATCATTTTCGCGGTCTTCGGCGTCCTCGGCGCGGCACTGCTCTCTTTGATTCCCGAAAGATTCCTGACCAAGCTGTCGTGGCCCGCTTTGTTGCTCGCCATCCTGCTACTCCTGCTCACCTTCACCCCGCTGGGCGTGTCCGTGGCCGGCAACCAGAACTGGTTGTCCTTCGGGTCGAGTTGGACGCAATTCCAGCCCAGTGAATTCGCCAAGCTCGCCATCATCTTGTGGGGCGCCAATGACCTGGCCCGCCGGCACAAGCGCCTCGCTGACATGCGCCAGTGGTTGGTCTACATCGTCGCGACCTTCACGATCGTGGCCCTGGTGGTCTTCCAGAAGGACCAGGGCACGGCTATGGTCATGGCGGCCATGGTGATCCTCGTCCTGGTCGCAGCCGGGGCGCCCTGGAGGTTGCTGTTAAGTCTGGCGTCGTTAGCAGTGGTGGCGGTGGTCGGGTTGATCATCATCCAGCCCTACCGCATGCAGCGGATCTGGGCATTCATGAATCCGAACGCCGACCAGTACGGGCTGAACCTCCAAGCGCGGCGGAGCCTGTACGCACTGGCCTCGGGAGGATGGTTCGGCCAAGGTCTGGGGTCCAGCCGCCAGAAGTGGGGCCTGCTCTCCGAAGCCCACACCGACTACATCTTCGCCATCATCGGCGAAGAACTCGGCTTGCTCGGGACACTCACGGTCATCGCCTTGTTCGCCGCGCTGGCCTTCGCCGGGATCAGGATTGCAGGCCGGGCCGCGACGAGATTCTCTCGGATCGTGGCCATCGGCGTGGTGACCTGGTTCACTGTCCAGGCTTTCGTCAACATTGCGGTGGCCATCAGGCTGCTTCCCGTCGTCGGGGTCACCCTGCCGATGATCTCGTACGGGGGCTCCTCCTTGATGGCCAACCTGTTCGCCCTCGGACTGCTGGCCGGGTGTGCCCGGCGAGAACCCGAGGCCGTCCAACTGCTCGCCGCTCGCAAGCGCGGACCTCGCACAGCTTCCATCGTGCGGGAGAGAACATGAAATTTGTCTTGGCGGGGGGAGGTACCACCGGGCATATTTCACCCATGCTGGCCACGGCTGAAGCCTTGACAGACATGGATCCCACCGCGCAGATCACCTGTGTGGGCACCCGCGCAGGTCTTGAGACAAGCGTTGTTCCGCAAGCTGGCTTCGACCTTCAACTGGTCGATCCGGTCCCGCTGCCCAGAACGGTGTCCGTGGGATTGCTCACCATGCCGGTGAGGCTGTGGAAAGCCGTCGGGCAAGCGAAGTCGATCCTGAAAACCACCGGCGCGCAAGTCGTCGTGGGCTTTGGAGGGTACGCCGCACTGCCCGTTTTCCTCGCCGCGTGGCGGATGGGAGTACCAGTTGTCGTCCATGAGGCCAACGCCGTGCCCGGCCTGACGAACCGCATCGCTTGCCGTTTCGCCACAGAAGTCTGCGTGACCTTTGCCAATAGCGGCCTGCCCCGGCAAACTGTGACAGGGATGCCCGTGCGCCAAGCCGTGGCAGATCTCGACCGCGAGGCACAGCGCTCGAAAGCCCGTCACGGATTCGGCTTCGCCGACGACGCCAAGGTCTTGTTGGTCTCAGGCGGCTCCCAGGGCGCCAGGACTCTCAACCAGGCCACAGTGGCCGCCAGCCAAGCGCTGAACGACGCCGGGGTCAGCATCCTCCACGTCACTGGCCCGAAGAACTACGCCGATGCCGTCGACCTGCCCAGGTCCACATCTGCGGTCTATGTGAGGGTCCCGTATGTCGAGCACATGGAGGAAGCCTACGCGGCCGCCGATCTGATGGTGGCACGCTCCGGAGCAGGGACGGTGGCGGAGACTGCCATCGTCGGACTACCGGCCATCTTCGTACCCCTGCCCCACGGCAACGGTGAGCAGGCGAAGAATGCCGCAGGAGTCGTCGAGGCCGGGGGCGGGATTCTGGTCGAGGACGGGCAGTTGACCGGCGAGCGTCTGGCCGATGAGGTGGTCGCGCTCTTCGCTGACCCGGACACCCTGACATCGATGAGTCAGGCGGCACGCCATGTCATGCCCCGTGACGCTGCCGGCATCGTCGCACGATGCGCCGTGGACCTGGCTGGTGACAGGACGGCGCCATGACGTTGCTTCTACCACAGCCCATCCCATCCCTCGCCGATCTCGGCCGAGTTCATTTCATCGCCATCGGCGGTACGGGCATGAGCGGGGTGGCCAGCGCCTATCTGGCCCGCGGACTTCAGGTCACCGGGTGCGACCAATCAGACTCCGAAACGATGACCGACCTTGTCCGCCAAGGGGCCGAGGTCTGGATCGGCCATGACCCCCACCACCTCGCCAGTGCTGACAGTGTTGTTGTCTCCACCGCTATCCGTCCCGAGAACCCCGAAGTGGTGGAGGCCAGCCGTCTCGGACTGCCCATCCTCCACCGCAGTGTGGCCCTGGCAGCGCTGATGGAGGGGTACGAGGTTGTCTCGGTCGCCGGCACCCACGGAAAGACCACAACAACAGCCATGTGCGTGGCAGGTCTCAGGGGAGCGGGGGAGGACCCCTCCTACGTGATAGGAGGCACCCTCCTCGACACCCAGACAGGCTCACATATAGGGCTTGGCCCCCGGTTCGTCGTTGAGGCTGACGAGTCAGACGGTTCTTTCCGCCAGTACCCGACCCAGATCGCCGTCGTGACCAGCGTCGACTGCGACCACCTCGATAATTGGGGAGAACCCCAGTCCTATGCCCAAGGCTTCGACGGCTTCGCGTCAGCTGAGTCGGTCGCCCTGGTCATCGTGGATGCCGACAACCCCGGGGCCCGGTCCTTGGGCGAGTCCCTGGCCTGCCGCGGTCGGTGTGTGATGACCTATGGCCAGTCCGAGTCCTGTGATGTGCGGCTAACCGACATCGTGCTGAACGGTGGTTCCAGCCAGGCGGTGGTGACCCACCAAGACTGGTCGGCCACACTGACAATCAACCTTCCAGGACTCCACAACCTCCACAACGCCTGTGCGGCCCTGAGTCTGGGATTGGCTGTGGGAGCGGACCGACAAGGATTCTTGGCTGGTCTGGCTGGGTTCCATGGGACAGCTCGCCGATTCCAGCGGGTGGGGCAGGCACATCAGATCCTGGTGATCGACGACTACGCCCATCACCCGACCGAGGTGGCGGCCACCTTGGAGGCTGCTCGCCTGGTCGCGGGCAAAGGTCGTGTCATCATCTGCTTCCAGCCCCATTTGTATTCTCGTACACGCGAATTCGCCGATGCTTTCGGAGCCGTACTGGCCCAGGCGGACGAAGTGGTCGTCGTGGACGTCTACCCAGCTAGAGAAGATCCCATCCCCGGTGTCACGGGCGAAGTGGTCGCCCAGGCCGTGGCCTCCCACTCAGGCCATGTGACCTATGTGCCCCTCCTGGCCGACGCCGCCGACGCTGTCGTGCGCCTGGCCCAGCCCGGTGATGTGGTCTTGACTGTGGGGGCAGGGTCGGTGACGAGCCTGGCCCCCCAGATTCTCGCCGGCCTGGAGGCATCGCACACCAGGACTGGCTCCTCTGCTGAAGTACCGCCTGTCATGGCAGACCAGGAGGCTTGATGGCCGTACGCGAACACCCCTCACCTGTCTCTGACGCCACATCGGTCATCCAATCGCGTCACCGCAATGAGATTCGCCGCCGCGCGATTCGAATCACCATCGTCGTCGTGGTTGTCGTTCTCGTGCTGGGCGGGGCCTGGGCCGCCTGGTTCTCACCCTGGTTCACCGCCCGGTCTGTCCAGGTGACGGGTAACTCCCAAGCCAGCACCGAGCAGATCACCCAGGCTGCCGACGTCCCCATCGGAACTCCCTTGGTGCGGGTGGACGTCACCGCCATTCGCGACCGGGTCACCGCGATCCCGGCGATCTCAAGTGCGAAGATCACCCGCGAGATGTCCGGTGTCATCCGGATAGCCGTGACCGAGCGAACACCGGTTTATGCCATCCAAGGCGACAGCCAGGCATTGCTCGTAGATGGCGGCGGGTTGGCGTACCTGGTCACTGATGCCGTGCCCGACTCCCTGCCTGTAGTGACGCTGCCTTGGACCGATGTGGGATCATCCACCCGTCTGATGTCGGATGCCGCCGTGATCGTGCAAGCCCTTCCGGATGCCGTGCGTACCCAGATGGTCTCGTTGGGAGCCCAAACTCCCGACACGTTTACAATTGCCTTGACAAATGGTGCTCAGATTCTGTGGGGCAGTTCGGAAAATTCCGACCAGAAAGCCCAAGTTATCAGCGGATTGCTCAATGTCAAGGCAACCTACTATGACGTTAGTTCCCCTAGTCACCCCGCAACCAAGTGACTCCGGGGGCGAGACCACGACCCCCCGCAGCCACCAGATTCCTCGACAAGAATTGGTCCGCGTACCAGAACCTCACGGGCCCCTCAGCGAGTCAGGTGGAAGTCTGAACCCGAGGTTGAGGGTACGGCGAGTCGCGCGCGTGGTTCTGGAAGTATCTGTTCTCGTCTCGTAGCCTGGCACACAGCGGACATTCGATATTGAGATGAGGGCGACCCGTGGCGAACGCATCGCAGAATTATTTAGCTGTCATCAAAGTTGTTGGCGTCGGCGGTGGTGGCGTGAATTCGGTCAACCGCATGATCGAAGAAGAGTTACGAGGTGTTGAATTCATCGCTGTCAACACTGATGCCCAGGCACTGCTGATGTCGGACGCTGATGTCAAGCTAGATATTGGACGCAATCTAACCCGTGGACTGGGTGCCGGCGCCGACCCCGAGAAAGGGCGCCAAGCGGCTGAAGACCACGCCGAAGATATCGAGGAAGCCCTCAAGGGTGCGGATATGGTCTTCGTAGCCGCCGGTGAGGGTGGTGGTACCGGTACCGGCGGCGCTCCAGTGGTGGCGCGGATCGCTCGCTCGCTGGGGGCACTGACGGTGGGTGTAGTGACCAGGCCATTCAGCTTCGAGGGTCGCAGCCGGGCTGTGCGCGCCGACGAAGGAATCACCTCCCTTCGCGACGAGGTCGACACCCTGATCGTCATTCCCAACGACAAGCTGCTCCAAATGGCCGACGCCCAGGTTTCCATGCTGGACGCGTTCAAACAAGCCGACCAGGTTCTTATGCAAGGCGTGGCTGGCATTTCTGATCTGATCACCACGCCGGGAACAGTCAACGTCGACTTCGCCGATGTGAAGGCGGTGATGTCCAACACCGGTTCCGCCCTGATGGGCATCGGATCGGCTCGCGGCGAGAATCGTGCCCGTGTAGCTGCAGAAATGGCCATTTCTTCGCCCCTGCTGGAATCGAGCATCGACGGCGCCAAGGGTGTCTTGTTGTCCATCGCCGCCGGATCCGATCTCCTCCTGCACGAAGTCTCAGCAGCGGCCAATCTGATCCAGGAGTCCGCCGCCGAAGATGCCAACATTATCTGGGGCACGGTGATCGACGACGCTCTGGGAGACGAGGTGAGGGTGACGGTCATCGCCGCTGGTTTCGACTCGGCCCCCCACAGGATTCGGCCGTTCACGTCTACTGCTCGCCCCACCTACCCGCCGCCGACACCGGGCGAAGCCTCCGAACCCACTCCGGCCCCAGCCCCTCGGCCCACAGTCGTGGACCCCACACCTCGCGAGCCTGCTCCGCGCCCAACGCGTCGTCGTTCCGATGATGAAGGCGGCATCGAGCTTCCCGATTTCTTCCGATGACCTTCTCCACGTGGATCGACGCCGAGACCAATTCAGGGGTCGGCGTCGCCTTCACGGATCGCTTCGGCGGTCACAGTCTGGCCCCGTACGATTCCTGGAACCTGGGCCGTCGTGGCTTGGACGACCAGGTGGACGATAATTTCGCCCTCTTGAAGTCCGCGGTCCGGTGCGATCAGATCGCTATCAGCGCCCAAGTCCACGGAACCCATGTCGAGCGCGTCGACTCACGCTACCCATTCTTGGGCACCAGTACGGGCAGTGACCCCGAAGCAGACGCGTTGATCACCCGTGACCTCGGTGTGGCCCTGGTCACGCGGGTTGCCGATTGCGTTCCCGTCCTCCTGGCGGATCCGAGAGCCGGAGTGATCGGTGCGGCCCATGCCGGCCGGGTCGGATTGTTGGCCGGTGTGATCCAGGAAACAGTACGGGCGATGCGCGCGCACGGTGCCCAGTCGATCCAGGCATGGATCGGACCGCACATCTGCGTGTCGTGTTACGAGGTACCCGCTGCCATGGCCAACCACGCGTGGGAAATCCTCCCTGCCACCCGGGGCGTGTCCCGCCAGGGCAGCAAAGCCATCGACCTGGGGGAGGGGGCCGTCTCCATCTTGGAGGCTGAACATGTCAGTGTCACCCGCTGCGATCCGTGCACTGCCTGCGACCCCCGTTTCTTCTCCCACCGCCGCGACCACGGGAAAACTGGTCGCCAAGCAGGTGTCATATGGCGTGACATCCGGGTGTTGCCGGGGAGCCCGTCTGAGGATGCGCAGTAGCAATGGATCGGCGTATCCGGGCCTGGCCCGCGTGTTGATAGCCCGGCCTTGTCACGGACTGCGGTAGCCTCGCAGTAGACGTGTACTGAGGAGGTGGTATGTCTAGTCGGCTGAGCAAGGTCACAGCTTTCTTTCTGGGTTCCGGCCCGCAGGTGGAAGATGATGACTTCGAGTCCGAGTTGACGGATCCCCGAGATGATGAACCCACAGATATCGTTGATATCGAAGCTGTCAGGCCGGTGGCTGCCGAGAGGGTGGTTGAACGGGCTCGACCGGTTCGTCAAGGCTCCGTGACCTCCTTGGACCAACACCGCCGTTCCTCGGCACGCGGGCTCGCGATCAGCCAGATCCTCCACGTGCGCCCGTACTCCTTCTCCGAAGCCGCCAGGATCGGTGAGAGTTTTAAAGACGGGGTGCCCGTCATCCTCAACCTGTCGACCACCGACGAGAAACAAGCACAGAAGCTCATCGACTTTGCGTCGGGGATGGCGTTTGTCACCGATGGCAAACTCGAGAGGATCACTCCCAGAGTGTTCATCCTCATCCCCTCGACGGTTGAATTGACGCAAACCGACAAGGACCAAATCGCCGAAGCACATCGCCTTGCCGAGTGACTTGAGTAGACTCGTGTCCAGTGACGGCTGGATCGACCAACCCGGTTCATCGTCTCCACTTTATTCTCACTGCGAGGTCTCATGGTGATCGTTGGCTGGATCCTGACTGGGCTGTTGATGGCCTTTGAATGGATCCTGATTTGCCGGGCCATCCTGTCCTGGGTCCAGGTTTTCAATCCCCGGTGGACCCCTCACGGACCCCTCTTGGTGGTCTTCGAGGCGATCTACACGGTCACGGATCCACCCCTTCGCCTCTTGCGAAAGTTCATGAGACCGTTGAGACTCGGCAACATACAGGTAGACATGGCATTCATGCTCTTGTTTGTCCTTGTCATCCTGTGTTTACGGGTGGTTCAGTGGGTGTTCGTATAAGGTGGAATATCGTTCGAAGGTTGAGGGTCGGCATGCCGGATTGAGCATTTGCTTGCACTGCGGTAGCCTAGCCATACTCATCATTTTCTCAGGAAATGGTTACTCCGCCACGCTGAAAGGGCTAATGTCATGACAATGACTCTTGACGAGGTGCGCAAGACAAGATTCCATATGTCTCGACGCAACGGTTATGAGGTCACAGATGTC
>WREX01000080.1 GCA_009779115.1 Propionibacteriaceae bacterium | reverse complement strand
GATCGCCACCGAGGCCGAGTTCTTCTCCTTCGGCACCAACGATCTGACCCAGATGACCTTCGGGTTCTCCCGTGACGACGCCGGGAAGTTCCTCGACGCGTACTACGAACGCAAGATTTACGAGAACGATCCGTTCGCACGGCTGGACCAGACCGGCGTCGGCAAACTCGTCCAGATGTCGGTTCAGTTGGGCCGGGCGACACGCCCCACCTTGAAACTCGGCATTTGCGGCGAGCACGGCGGCGATCCGGCATCGGTCGAATTCTGCCACCGTACTGGGTTGGACTACGTCTCCTGCTCACCGTTCCGCGTGCCCATCGCACGTTTGGCGGCGGCACAGGCGGCATTGCGCTGATCCGGCTCTGACTGTACCAGGCGTACGTCGGGACCATGTGGCCCGGGGGGTTTCCCCCGGGCCATTTCGCGTGTACGGGGCACTCGTACGCTGGCGTCATCTGGTCGTACTGCTGTGAAAGCAGTGGATCTTCCCTTGTCTCATTGGTCAGAGATGGGCCAGTTCATGGGAGGATGCGGCCGTCAGGCCCAACAAGGATGAGGCTTAGCCCGGATGCACCGATTGCTGGCGTCGCGAGCGACACTGTGGGGGTGCGATGGGTCGGCGGGTGGCGTGAAGGCAGACTAGACGTCTGTTGAACGACGCCCGACGAGCCAGCGTGCCTCCACAGGGCCGCGCAGCAGCCATGAATCGGTGCATCCGGGCTTAGCCCGCATGCGAGAAGCATGCTGAAACATGGTGAGATGGCCTACCGGTCTTCGAAGACGACGGACATCCGCCAGAAGGCGCCGCCGAGGATCAGGATCGACCACAGGATGAGGGTGGCGGCGACCAACCAGGGGTTCCACGTGACATTGCCGATCCTCACCAGGCCACCGAGGGCGTACTGGACGTTCCCAGCGACGACCGGCGACAGGTGGCTGAGTGAGGCGGTCATCATGGGGTCGCGGATGAGGGAGGAGGATTCGGCGAAGGGGAGGAGTCTGAGGGCGCCCAGACCGCGTGGGAAGGCGAAGGTGAAGGTCAGGAAACCGGTGATCACTCCCATGGTGAAACTGTGAGCGCCGAAAGTGCCTTGCGAAGTCACGAAGGTGATGGCCAAGGCGTTGAGTCCGGTGAAGAAGAGTGCAGCCAGCACAATGCCCACGAGGACTCGTACCCATAAGATGAAGGACAGATCCGAGTGCCCGACCATCAGGGCCCACAGTTGGCTGATGATGACAACGACCAGCGAGACAACCAAAGACACGACGACTGCGGTGAGGAGGTAGCCCACAGTCAGTTCCGACCACTTGGTGCCGGAGACCTTGTGCAGGTCGACGCGGTCAGAACTCCGGTCGGCCAGGAAGACGACCAGGACGGCGGCGGTCGAGGTGAAGGCGGACATGATCGCCACTGACGAGTAGGCCCAGGAGTCGCAGATGGCGTAGGTGTCGGCTGTGGTGAGTCCGGGGACGAGTTCGAGGATCAGTTTCGAGAGTTGGCTTCGGTAGAAGAGCGGGAAGAGAATCCCCAAGACGACAGGTGCGGCGGCAGCGAACAGCCACGCAGTCCTGTTGTGCATGAAGACGGTGATGTCGCGCCTGAACAGGGCCAGGATTCTGCTCACCGTACTCAAGAAGTTCATTCGTCCTCGCTCTTTTCGCCCTCCCGGCGATTGCGTGCCGCTGCGATGCGCTTCTCCACAGCCAGTTGGATTCGCGCCTGCTTGGCCATTTCCTCGTCGACGGGACGTCTCAGTTCGTCGGTGAGCGCGGCCTCACGCCGGAAGAAATGGGTCTTATCGGGGTCTCCCGTGCCGACGAAGGGCAGCCGTTCGGAGGGGAACAATTCATCGAAGGACGGCAATGCCGGGGAGGCGGCCGCGTCCTTCAACAGCCGGGACATGACGAACAACCGATCCTGTGGCTCGCCTGGGGCGCCGGCCTGAGCAGGTGGCAACTGGGCCCCTGAATCGCGTGCCGGACCGCTGCCACGATGCCGGCCGAACAGCGGGTCGTCAATGCCACCTGTCCGGAAAGGCCACCTGTCTTCGCCATAGGAGAAATCTGGCGCGGGCGCACTTCCATCCGACCCCAGTCTGCTGGGCAGCGGAGGCCACCGGTCTGACGCCGGTTGAGCACGGTCTTCTTCGCCTGGCATCGGCGGCCACCTGTGGGGGGTCGGCTGACTGTCCGGGCTGGACGCGGGTGAGTCAGTACGGTCTAATCTGCTCGCGAGCGACCCCCAGTTGGGAGCGTCGAGAGAAATGTCGGAGCTCGATGTCAGACTGTCGGAAGATGGCGCGGGACGATCCGAACCCGACGCCGCGAGATCTGAACTGGAGGTGGGATGGTCAGCATCGGCCGCAGGACGGTCCGTCGTTGTCGCCGGACGGTCAGAACTGGACTCGGGACGCTGCGCCCCGGTGGTCGGGCGTTCGGCACGGTTCAGCCTGCTCGCCAGCGAGCCCCAGCTGTCCATGGCAGAGCGGGCCTTGTCCTCATCTGGCCCGCCTGGGCGAGAGGTCCGTGTGTCGGACGCCGGGACACTTGCGGCATCCACGTTGGTCGGCTGGGGTGTCCACGGCTCACGGGAAGACGCGGAGTCCCCCGCAGTGGCACTGCCGGCTGGATCGGCTGGCCGGGAGGCACGAGGCGACGATGGCACGCGCGGCCAGGGTGTCGGAGGCACGGCCAGGGCGCGAACAGTGAATGATCTCAGAGCCGGACCACCGGTGGCTGACAGGGGTGGTGTGGCCCTGGCTTCAGGGGTTCTGGTGGGAGCCCGCGAGGCTTGGCTCGGCTGAGGGACACTTCGCGCCGCAGACGCCATCTCCCTTTGTTGTGCTGCTTGCCTGTCCTGACGGGCCGAGTCCTCGGCCGCTGCCCGGAACATGGAGGTCCACGATTGGGATGCGGCAAGTTGCGGAGGTTGCCAGGGCTGGGTTTCGGGGGCCGGTTCGGGAGATTGGTGTGGGCGAGTGGGCGGAACCGGCGGTTGGCCCGGTCTTGCGCCCGACATCGATGCAGACGGCTGGTCTGGCCTCGAACCCGACACTGACGCTTGGCCTGGTCTTTCACCCGGCGCGTGCAGTTGGCCCGGTCTCTGATCGGACGCGGACATGCGGCCCGGTCTGGCAGCCGGCACTCGGGCCGGTCTAGCAGCCGACGCGGGAGCAGGCGGCTGGCCTGCTCGCAAACCCGGTCCCTCAGGGGGAATCTGGCCGGGCCTGGCGCTAGCAGGTGGCATGGGCGGTTGTCCGGCTCTCAACCCGGGTGTCGCAGGGGACGTCTGACCTGGCCTGGTCGCTGAAGACGGGGCTGGCCCTCGGCCAGACCTTGCGGCTGCAGGTGCTGACATCGGCCCTTGTCCAGCGGTGGCCGCTGACCGAGCTTGTTGTCCGGTGACAGGTCTGCGCGCAGATGACTCGGGCACCCCAGTCTGGGCAGGCGCACCCACCCGGGACCTTCCGTGCAAACCCGGGGCCGGGCTGCCCGCGCCTGGCTGCAGCCGTCCGCGCAGAGTTGTCGCCGGGTTCTCCGCGCCCGCGAACGGATCCACGTCCTCGGCGGGGGTGGAGTCCGCGACGGGGGCACGACGGCCTTGCATCCGCCGTCCGGTGTCCGCGAATCTTCTCGCCCGGTTCCACTTCTCGCTGGTGACTGGGTCGGGTTTGTTCAGCAGTTCATCCTGCTGCACGCGCGGCGTACCCCTGTCCACGCCTGTTTCGCCATACCGCATGCCCATGTCCCCATCCTGACCATTGCTCAGAGGTTGTCGTCCGCGGGCATCTCCCCTGGTGCCAGTGGACTGTGACGTTTCGGAACTGTCGGCTTTCCCGTCAGCATCCTTCCCCTCCCCGATGGGATACACCCTACCCCTCGGGGAAATACCCCCGACCCTGGTGGCGCCGGTGCCACCCTCGGAACGCGCGCCACCAGAACCTACGGTTGGTGTCCAGGTATTGGCCAGTGGAGCGAAGTCGTCCTCACCCAGGGTGTCCTCCTGGTCACTGACATCTTCCTCAGGCGGCCAGTCCCGAACCACCTTCTCATCGAGGTCGTCGTCCGACGGCAGGCCTGCGATCACATGACCATCACGCGCCTCGGGCATCGCCTCGTCAACCTCGTCGTCCTGGGAGTCCTCGAAACCGACCTCGGCGATCACCGGGCCGTTCCAGACCCACTTCTCCTGGTGAGAGTGTCCGCTCTCCTCGTCCGGTCCCTCATCGTCGGCGACGGGTTGCTCCGTCCAGGACTTGAAGATCTCTGACAAGGATCCCTGCTGAAAACTGAAGTCGGACACCTTGTCAGACAGCACAGAGATCACATCACGGGCCATCCCGGAGTCCAGGGTCCACACGACCACCCCGCGGGCGTCAGCCTGAGGCATCTGGATCCCGCAGGCGTCGAGTTCCTCACGGCAGGCCAGGGGATCGGCCAGCCGCAGCGTCAGGACAGAGGTCCCGCCGACCAGAGCAGCGGGGCTTGCCTGAGCCACGATCTTCCCGTTGACGAGGACGCCCACGGTGTCGGCCTCCGCGGCCATGTCCGGTTGGTCTGTCGCGAGCAGGATGGTGGTTCCCATCTCACGCTGGTCGGTGATGAGTTTCCAGATCAGGGTGGTGCTGGTGGGGTCGAGCCCTTTGACCGGCTCGTCCATCAGGAGAACCTGGGGGCGGTGGATGACCGCTCTGGCAATATCAGTACGCCTCTGCTCCCCGGGGGTCAACCTGCTCAGCCGGCGATTGAGAACGTCGACTAGGTCGAGCCGGAAGGCCAACTCGTCCATTTCAGCGCCCCAGTCCTCGGCCGTCATCCCCATCAGCGAGGCGTGGAAAGCGATGTTTTGGCGTACTGTCAACTCCGGATCGAGCCGGGTGGACTGGAAGACGACCCCGAGATGACTGGCCAGATCCAAGGACTCTCCCATGCGCCCGGTGATCGTGAAATTCCCTGAATCGGGGGTTGTGACCATCGACAGACAGGAGATGACCGCCGACTTTCCGGAACCCTCCGCGCCGAGCAGAACAAACAGTTCACCATCACCAACATAGAAACTGGTTCCACGCAGCGCGCGGACGTCGCGATAGGACTTTCGCAGGTCATTCACGACGATGGACACGGGGTCTCCCATACTTCCTTGGAGGGTCCAAAGACACTCGGATGCTGAGCGGTTAATGTTGTCTTCACCGACAGAGTAAGCCAATTCAAGCAAATTGGCCACTTCACCCCAAAATCACTGCCGAAACGGCCAACTGGTGGGATGGCGAAGGGCCTGGAACAACCGCGAATCCCCTAGTACGGGCCTTCTGTCATCACCATGAGACCAAATTAACACTGGATATCCCTATCGCCACAACTATTACATTGACAGGCATAGTACTATGCGAGTATGTTGGGAACAGACCACTGCGAACGAACAGACCACTGCGAACGAGAGGACCCGCCATGCCAGACCCCATGATCTCGCCGGACCTATTGCGCGGAAACACGGACACCATGATTTTGAAGGTCCTGCTCGACTCGGACCACTATGGCTACGAGATCGTCAAGATACTGCGTGACCGTTCCGGCGGAGAACTGGAGATCAAGGAGGCCACCCTCTACTCCAGCCTGAGACGTCTGGAGACAGAGGGCAATATTCGTTGGTACTGGGGTGATGAAACCCAGGGCGGGCGGCGCAAGTACTACCAGATCACCGACCTGGGGCGGGCCACCTATGCCTCCAACAAACAGAACTGGGAGCACACCAAAAGGATCGTGGATCTCCTGATCTAGCTGACATCCACCGATGAAAGGACAATGATGGATAACAACGTGCCAGAGCGCATCGACGACTACCTCGATCAGGTCTTCGGGCCGTACGAGGACAGCCCTACGGCCTGTGAACTGAGAATAGAAATCCGTCACGACTTGCTGGAACGGCTGTCCGATCTGATCGGGCATGGGGTCGGCGACGAGGTGGCCTACGCACAGGTCATCTCCTCGGTCGGTGACATCGATTCCATGATCCGTGAACTGGCAGACCAGGACCGGGCAGCGGACGCGGATAGCAGTGGAACCAGTTCCGAACCCGATGGCGCGGCACACACGCTGTCGGACGGTCCAGCTCCGGGGCAGGCATGGTCTGAGGGTCAGCCGGGTGGCACCAGTCAGGATTCCGCCGGCTCTGATTCCTCTGGTCCGGATGCCGCCAGTTCTGATTCCCAAGGTCCTGGCTCGGCTGGCCGTACTGATGACGAACCGCCGTACGCCGATTGGTCCGCGGCTGTCGCAGACATGGTCGCCCAGGGCTTGGAACAGGCCCGCGATCAGATCAGCGGTGCCATGCGTCAGGTCGAAGACGCGCTGAATCAGGCCGGTGTGCGCAACGACAAGTACCGCCGAGCCCACGGCCATGCCCGAGACTGGGAACGCCGATGGGCCCGCGACGAGCGGCACAACCGAATGTCGTACGCGGCCTCCGACCTCAGAAGGGGAGACTTCCGCAACCAGCATCTCGCTGACAGTAGTTTCAACGCCTCCAGCATGCGCGACTCCAACTTCTCGGGATCCGTCTTGACCAGATGTACGTTCCGGGCCTCCGACCTGCGCAATTGCGACTTCTCCAACACCGATCTGACAGGCGGAAACCTCAACGCCTGTTCCTTGCGGGGAGCCATTTTCGACCATACCAATCTGACTGACGCATCCCTGTCCGCGTCAGACATGCGCTCGGTCACCTTCCGCGGAGCCTGCCTGGCCGGGGTACGGGCGGCCTATGCCGATCTGCGCCAAGCCCTGTTCAGCGACTGCACGATGAACCAGGCGGACTTCTCCGGCGCGGACCTGCGCGGAGCCCACTTCGACGGACTAGCCCTGACCGGGGTCACTTTCGACCGGTCGAACCTGTCCGATACCAGTTTCCGCGGCTCGACTCTGCGCAACGTCAGTTTCCACTTCATCTCCCGGAAGTCGGCGCAGTCGATCGTGTTCGAGGACACGATCATGGATCAAGCCACGTACATGTCCCTGCGTGCCAGCGGCCACAACCCCCAGGGCATACGCGTGGAGAGCTGACGCCGGGACGGTCGAACCGGTCGGCTCAGCCGCCCCAAGGCGTACACCTGGAGAGCCGGCCCTCCCCACCACCAACCCTCCCCCGGCACTGATCCCGTGAGGAATCGGTGCATCCGGGTGTATTGCGCACACAGGCGACATGAGAGGCATCTTTGTCTGAGGGCGCAAGTATGATGGCAGAGTGATGCGGAAAGTCGGGACAAGCGGGTGGGTCATCCGGTGCCTGATCGTCCTCTGCGTCGTCTTACCCGTTGTCGGGTTGGCTCCGGCTGCACAGGCCGTCCAATACCAAGCCACCGTCACGTTCACTTCGGTCACCACCGACGACCAGGGGGTCACCCTCACAGGAACAGTGCTCAACACCGGGACAGACCCCCTCTACCGGGCTCAGGTCGTCCTGTGGCGCGACCGTACTCCCCTGACCACCCAAGACCAATTGGACACCGCGCTGGCCGTCGATCCGATGACCGACACCGGCGACCGGATCATCCAGGACGGCTCAGTGACCGTCATTTGCTCGGGTACGGACACCTTCGCTTCAGGCGCGACCGCCAATTTCAGCGTCTCGGCCTCCTGGGCGGACCTCGGGCTGACCGCCGACGCGGTCTACCTCGTGGGCGTCCACGTGCGCGGCGCCGACGTGTCCTGGGGATCGCAGGTGACGATCGGGCGAGGCAGAACCCTGGTCACCGTGGCCAATGCGACCCAGGCCACCACCGCCACCGTCGTCATGCTGACCAGCGCCCCCTCCCTGCTCCACGACAGTGTCTTCGTGGATGACCACCTGACCGAGGACTTGGCGGGCCGGTTGTCCACCCTCCTCGACCTGGCCCATCAGCCCGGCGTCTCGTGGGCGATCGACCCCGCGCTCTACCATGAGATCTCCGTCATGGCCCAGGGTTACTCGGTCACGGACGGGACCACCACAACACCGGGAAAAGGCCAGGCCAAGGCGACGGCCTGGCTGGCTTCCTTCAAGACCCTTGACACGACACAGGGTTACCGCCTGCCCTGGGGCAACCCAGATTTGGCTTTGGGAGCCTCCACCAACAGTACGGCCATGCTCGCCACCGCCCAGGCCGCCGAGCAGGCCAACCCCGCGCTGGATTCACTGCCTCTGCTGGTCAGAGCGGCAAATGGACAAGCCGATGACGCCTTCCTCACCTACGTGGCAACCCTCCAGCCAGCCATCGTCCTGGCCGCATCGGCAGCCAGTGCAACCCTGCCCCAAGGCCGCCTGTTGAACACGATGAGCACTGCTTTTCCCGGTGGCCCCGGCCCCGACGTTGACACCTCCTTGCAGCAAAGCCAGCGCGCCATCGCTGAGGACGCTCTCAGCGGTTCCACCGTCATCCGGGTTGTCGACACCGCTGCCGATGCGAATCTGGCGAGCCAGCCCTTGCCAGCCTGGGTGACCCCGGTGGCCTTGAGCGCTGTCGACGCGTCCCAAGGCTGGGATCCGGACATGTCCGCCGGTCAACCATCCGGCCCGCTGACTGAGGCGACCCTCACCACTGTCGCGCCCATCCAGTCGTTGGTGTCCACTTATGCTTCTCTGACCGGCGACCAGGACGGGGCCAGCCGGCTCACTGACGCGGCGCAGGCGTCGATCCTCTCCCAGTCGTGGGCGGGCGACGACGCGGCTCAAGCCTATGCGGGCGCAGTACGGCAGTGGCTGAGTTCAGTGTTGAACCAGGTGAGTCTGATCGCCACCACCGAGGTCACACTGACCTCCCACACGACTTCCTTCCCCGTGACAGTCACCAACAAGTTGTCCGTACCAGTGTTGGTCCGTTTGTCCACGACCGTCACTCCAGCGGGGTCATCCATGGCCATTGTCACTGTGCCGACGACGGATGTCGTGACCATCCAGCCTGGCGACCGACTGCCGGTCATCTTGTCCCCCACCGTCGTCCGGGAGGGTGACGCCAACGCTATTGTGCGTCTGACAACGCCAGACGGTCTGTCACTGGGGCCACAGGCCTCAGTCACAATCCATGCCCAGGGTTCCAGTTGGATGATCTTCGCCGTTTTTGCCGCCGCGGTCGTCCTGCTCATGGCCGGGACATTCCTACGGGTGAAGAATCGCCAGAAGTACAACCGGGAGGGAAAGCGATGAGCGATCCGGAGAACATGGTCCCACCCAATTCCGGGGAACCCCCCCGCAACCCGGCCCGGCGGGCCATGGACCCTGATGAGGGACCGGCCCCGGACTACGATGTGGAAGCCCGGCACGCCGGTGAGCCAACGTCGAGTTGGCGCGACCCCGTGGCCATGGCGTCGGACAAACCCCGGCTGTTCTCCTCGGCGATGAACATGGCCTCCGGCAGCCTGGTTTCGCGGATCCTCGGCCTGGTGCGAGTGCTGCTGGTGGGCTACATCTTGGGTACCGTCACCTCCCAGGCGGATATGTTCTCCGCCGCCTCCGAGATCCCCTCGACCATCTACCTGCTCCTGCTGGGCGGAGTGCTCAACGCCGTGATC
>WREX01000079.1 GCA_009779115.1 Propionibacteriaceae bacterium | reverse complement strand
TCTGGAGGTCCATCCATCACATTGTCTGACCTTGACACTCGTCGCATATCTCGGCTTGTCACCGTACCTCCATCGATTCCCATGGTGGCGGTGTTGGGCGCGTCGGACGAATTCCTGCGGCTCTTGGAGAAAACCCTCGACGCTGACATCCACGTGCGGGGCAACGAGATCACCCTCTCAGGCGATCAGGAAGCCGTCGACCAGGGCGAAGACGTTCTGACCCAGATGGTCACGATTCTGAGGACCGGCCAGGGGCTGAGTCTGTCCGATGTCGGCCGTATCGCCCAGATGGACTCCAGCGAACCCCTGCGCCCGGCCGAGGTGCTCACCTCGTCCATCCTGTCCCACCGCGGGCGCACGATCCGGCCTAAAACAGCCAATCAGAAGCGGTACGTCGATGCTATCGACACCCATACTGTCGTCTTCTCCATCGGCCCGGCTGGAACGGGCAAAACCTACTTGGCTGTTGCCAAAGCCGTCCAGGCCCTCCAGTCCAAGGCCGTGTCCCGGATCATCTTGACCCGTCCGGCCATCGAAGCGGGGGAGAGGCTCGGCTTCTTGCCGGGAACATTGTCCGAGAAGATCGATCCGTACTTGCGACCCCTCTATGACGCCCTGCACGACATGCTCGATCCCGACTCTGTGCCCCGGCTGCTCACCGCGGGCACCATCGAAATCGCTCCGCTGGCGTACATGCGCGGGCGCACCCTCAACGACGCGTTCATCATCCTCGACGAAGCGCAGAACACGTCCATGGAGCAGATGAAGATGTTCCTGACCCGGTTGGGTTTCGGCTCGACGATGGTGGTGACCGGCGACGTCACCCAGATCGACTTGCCCGGCTCGATGAAATCCGGCCTGAAAGAGGTGCCGGCGATCCTGGACGGCGTGGAGGACATAGCATTCTGCCATCTGACCAACAAGGATGTGGTACGCCACCCGCTGGTCGGGCACATCGCTGCGGCCTATGACAAGTACGAAGCGCGCCGTGCCAGCCGTTCCACCAGCGCGTACGGGGACTGAAAGGTTGACTGGTGATCGACATCAACAATGAGTCTGGCCAATCTGTCAATGAGAAGTCATTGGTCAAACTGGCGCGGTTCGCCCTGGACCTGCTGCACATCCATCCAGATGCGGAATTGTCCATTGTGCTCGTCGACGAGGCGACCATGTCCGTCTATCACGAGAAGTTCATGGGAGAACCGGGTCCCACCGATGTGCTCAGCTTCCCGATGGACGAACTGCGCCCGGGCCAGGCCGACCAAGACCCGCCGACTGGTGTGCTGGGCGATGTCGTCTTGTGCCCGTCTGTCATCCAACACCAGGCCGACGAGATGGACCATACCTTCAATCATGAGGCAGGCTACCTGCTCGTGCACGGGCTGTTGCATCTGCTGGGTTTTGACCACGGCGAGCCTGAGGAGAAGGCTGTGATGTTCGCCTTGAACGATCAGATCATGCAAGCCTGGGAGAAGCGGAAGGTCCGGAACTGAGACTGTGATGGTGATCCAGATCGTACTTCTTGTGGTCTTCTTGGCCATGGCGACCTTTTTCGCCGCCATCCAGGAGTCCTTTTCGACCCTGACCAAGGGACGGGCCCGCAAGATGGTCGAGGACGAAGTCAAGAAAGCCGACAAGGTGGCCCAGATCATGGCCGACCCGGGTCCCACGGTGTCGACTGCCTTGTTCTTGCGACTGTTGGGCGAGGTCGGTTTCGCCGTGGTGGTGGTCCGTCTGTTCGTCGTGAGGGTGCCCGGCGGGGTGTGGTCGGCGATTGAGGCGGGCGCCATCGTCCTGGTTGTGTTGTTCATTGTTGTCCATGTGTCGGGGCGTACTCTCGGCCGGCGCAATTTTGTCAGCGTGGCCCTGGCCACCTGCGGGCTGATGAAGGTGTTGTCCGCCGTGCTCTACGTCGTCCCCCAAGTGATGATTTTGCTCAGCAATGTCTTCACTCCGGGAAAGGGATATCCGGACGGGCCGTTCGCCTCCGAGGACGAGTTGCGCGAGTTCGTCGGGATGGCGGAGGCTTCCAACCAGATTGAGGCCGACGAGCGCAAGATGATCTACTCCGTCTTCGACCTGGGCGACACCCTCGTGCGCGAGGTTATGGTTCCCCGGCCCGATGTTGTCTACATTGAAGAGGGCAAGACCCTGCGTCAGGCCTTGTCACTGGCTCTGCGCTCGGGTTTCTCCCGCATCCCTGTGACCGGTCCCAAAGGCTTGGACGACGTTGTCGGAATCATCTATCTGAAAGATATCGTCAAGCGCGTGTTCGACAATTCTGACGCGCAGTCCTCGGAATTGGTGTCGGCGTGGGTGCGCCCGGTGACCTGGTGCCCGGACTCCAAGCCGGCCGACGACCTCCTGCGCGAGATGCAGGCCGCCCGAATCCACATGGTGGTGGTGGTCGACGAGTTCGGCGGAACAGCCGGGGTTGTCACCATCGAGGACCTCTTGGAAGAGATCGTCGGTGAGATCCGCGACGAGTACGACCAGGAGATCGATCCGGTCACCGAGGTGTCGGACGGGGTCTACCGGGTGTCGTCGAGGCTCAGCCTGGCCGACCTGGGCGACCTGTTCGGAGTCGAATTGGACGACGAAGACGTGGATTCCGTCGGCGGGATCATGGCGAAAGGACTCAACATGGTGCCCATCCCCGGGTCGACCCTGACGTGGGAGGGCCTGACCATGACAGCCGACCAGTACGCCGGCCGGCGCCACCAGATCTCGACCATCCTCATTCAGAGGGTGCCGGTGGTCGACGTGTCACCCGCGGACCGCGGAGACGATGATCCAACCGGACAGGAGGCGTGATGGGCCACCGTTCAGGTTTCGTGTGTTTCGTGGGACGGCCCAATGCGGGCAAGTCCACCCTGACCAATGCTCTGGTCGGGTCGAAAGTCGCTATTGTTTCAGATAAACCACAAACAACACGTCACGTTATTCGGGGCATTGTGACCCGCGACGACGGACAACTGGTCATCATGGACACCCCTGGGGTGCACCGCCCGCGCACAGTCCTGGGAGAACGTCTCAACCAGGTGGTGTACGACACCTGGGGTGAGGTGGATGTCGTCGGAGTGTGCTTGCCGTGCCCGGAAAAAATCGGACCGGGGGACCGCTACCTGATCGGCCAGATCGCCAAACTGGCCCACCGCCCGACTCTGGTGGCACTGGCCACCAAGCTCGACGTCGCACCACCACCGCGAGTGGGCCAGCACTTGGTCGACATCCAGAACCTGGAGTCCGAGCTGGAGTTGGCCTGGGCCGAGATCGTCCCCGTGTCGGCCGTGTCCGGCGAAAATCTCGATCTCGTCCGGGACTTGCTCATGGCCCAGTTGCCCGAAGGCCCGGCCTACTATCCCGACGGGGAGGTCACCGACGAACCCACGCAGACGCTGGTCGCCGAACTGATCCGTGAGGTGGCCCTCGCCGAGGCGTACGAGGAACTTCCACATTCGATCGCCGTCACGGTCGAGGAGATGGGACTTCGTCCCGGCAGGGATGAGGACAAGCCGTTGCTGGATATCTATGCCAGCCTGGTTGTGGAACGCGAGTCGCAAAAACCCATCATCTTGGGGCGTCAAGGCTCCCGGTTGAAGGCCATCGGCACCGAGGCCCGGCGGCGAATCGCTCGTCTGCTGGGCACTCCGGTTTATCTGGATATGAGAGTGAAAGTGCTCAAGGAGTGGCAGCGCGATCCGAAAGCCCTCAACCGGCTGGGCTTCTAGGACTTTTTGTTATCGCACATTTTTCGTAGCGTCCGCAGCTTCTGATGTGTGTTGTCACCGCTTGGATGAGGTGTTTTTCACCCCTTCGAGACGATTCTCAGGGCATTCTTCGCAAATTCTTCAATCACATAGTTGGGACTTCCAGGAGCGGAGATCCACTCGTGTTTCCCACCCGGAACCCTGGTGGGAAGCGGCAGGAAACGGCTCGTCCGCATGGTCTTATCGTATTTCATGTGTGGATCAGGCACATGTAGGTATAATTAGTGCGACGAGGGCATCGTTTCCAATCTTGACGATTGGAGCAGGGTTTAATATCGGGGGCACGAACGTTGCTTGTTCGATTGAGTGGAGGAGGGCCTATGAAAAACGGCTCGCGCGCCCTGAGGGGCTTGACTGCACTCGCTCTGACCCTTTCGGTTCCCGGATTAGTACTCCCGAAAGCTCAATCGGATGACGTCGCGTTCACCACCGAATCGTACCCGAAAGTGGACGGCTCTGTCGTGGCCCAACCTCTGGCAGTCGCGTACGAGCGGGCCTTCACCAGTGTTGATGTCGCTCGTTCCGACACCAAGTTCACTGACACCGATCAGGCGTACCACAACCTCCTCAGTGGTGCCGCCGATCTGATCGTCACCACCGAGCCGACCCAGGCCAACCTCGATGCCGCCCAAGCGGCCGGCGTGCAGTTGGACGTGACTCCGGTCGCCGACGAGGCCTTCGTCTTCCTCACAAACGCCGACAATGCGGTCACCTCCTTGACCCTCGACCAGGTACGCGGGATCTATTCCGGCCAGATCACCGACTGGTCGCAAGTGGGTGGCACCCCCGGCCCGATCACCGCTTATCAGCGCGACGCCAGTTCCAGTTCTCAAACCGGCATGTCTGCTCTGGTCATGCAGGGCGCTGCCATGATGAGTCCGCCGGTCGTGCGGACACCGACTGCTGTGGGGTGGACGAGTTCGACGGCGAACTTCGATGGCCAGCCGGGAGCCATCGGATATTCCTACGACTACTACGCGAATGCGATCTGGCCTGATGTTGCCAATCAATCAACCGGCACTGAGGTCAAAGCAGTTCAGATCGATGGTGTCGCTCCGACGACCGCGGCCATTCAATCGGGGGCCTATCCGCTGGTCACGCCGTATTACATCGTTATGAACAAGGACCAGCCCAAGAACTCGGGTGCTCGCAAGTTGGCGCAGGCGATGGTGTCCTCCCAAGGCCAGGACGTGGCCTCGCAGGCGGGCTACACTCCTGTCGGTGACGCGTCCTCCCCTTCGCCGGGGTTGACGACATCGACAGGGCCGGATTCAACTGCCCTGGCCAGTCTGGACCAAACCTTCCAGGTCAACCCCGCGATCGTGACGACGACCAATGACTATGTGGCGGTTCTTGGCAAAGATGGGTCCGTCGAACATTGCGCCTCAGTCACACGAGCCACGATCTCAGGGCTCACCAACACCGATGTTGCGACCAGCCTGACCACCGAACTGCGCAATCGCCAGGACTCCGCCTTGCAGAAACTGTGGGGGACTGACCAACTCGTCTCCGGGCCGTCGTGTTCGGGGCAGAACTCCACCGACCCATCCTCCAGTGCCCAGGCTGAGATCGACATGACGACCTCAGTGACAGCCAACTTCGGCAACGTCTTGTCGGTGGTCTCCTTCTGGCACAGTACGAATCGCAGCCAGGACAGCACACCGGCGGCGACCTTGAACGTACGGTTGGACACAGGTGTGGATCTCTCCTTTGCCGACCTGTTCGTCTCGGGGACGAATGTGGCCAGCATGATCCAGGCAGAGGCACGGGTCGACGAGCAAACGATTTTGACGTGGGTCGACGCCTATCAGGCCAACCCCGCCCAACAGTTCAGCTTCACTTCGTCGGGTGCGACCATTTATCTGCCCGGGTCCTCTGGGTTGACGATTCCCTTCTCAGCGCATTGGCGCGACGTCGCGATTTTCAATCTCGCCTCATCGGCGACCGACGTGTACAGCGACTCCGCGTCGACGATGACTTGTCCGGTGCTCACCTATCCGCGTGGGGATTTCTGTTGGACTGACGACGTCACCCTGGTGGCAGATCTGCAAGCTCCCTCGGCCGGTGGGAATCTGAGCGTCCCCATTTCCGTCGCCACCCAAGACGCCTGGAGGGTGGTCAGCGCCACCGACGGCCTGGTCGGTTCCGTCACATCCGTGTCGGGACAGGGCTCCGCGTCGGTCCCATTCGTGGTGGCGCCGAATCCCGCCAATGCCGCCAGGACTTTGTCGATCGGCCTGCAGGTGACCAATGCCACGACTCACTTGGGGCACATGGGCTACATCATGATCGCGCAGGCTGGCAATCTCGATCCGGCCACTCCAACGATCAGCGTGGCCAATGCCAGCCAGGTCGCGGGCCTGGTGCCTTTGCCCATGGACTCCGCGACGACGGTTTCGCTGGTGTGGCCCGATTCGAGTCACACTGATCTGGTGCCGGTCGGCCCTGACGGCAGCTGGGCGGTTGCCACACCTGTTGGCATGGAATCGGGTACGGTCAGTGTGACGACCCGGGATAACCACGGGAACGGACTGTCCTCTACTGCCACCCTCGACACCAGTGTGCCCAATGCTCCTGTGGTGTCCACAGCCAATGCCAGCGAAGTCGCAGGGACGACAGATCCGGGCACGACGCTCAGCCTGACATGGCCCGATGGTTCTGTGGCTCACCCGGTGGAGACGAACGGGACCTGGTCGGTTCCGACACCTGAAACCATGACCTCGGGGACCGTGTCGGTGATCGCCCAGGATGCTGCAAGCAACTTCTCAGATCCGGTGCAGGCCGCTTTGGACACCGTACCCCCCGGCCAACCGGTGATCACAACGGTGAGCGTCGATCAAGTGACCGGCACAGTGTCCCTGCCAGTGGATGCCGGAACCATCGTCTCGGTGACCTGGCCCGATGGTTCGTCGTCTGGCGCGGTGAGCGTGGACGCCGCTGGCACATGGTCGGTGGCCGTGCCGGCCAGTGTGACAGATCTGGATGGACAGGTGGTCGTGGTGGCCTCCGATCCGGCGGGTAACCAGTCCCGGCCGACCAGTGTCGCCATGAAGGCCCCGGCCGTGGATCCTGCCGCGTCGGCGCTGACGATCACGTCCGATCCTGTCCATGTGACCATTCCCGCCTGTGGCGGAGAACCCAGGCTCAGCTCCGATCTGGTGACTGCCCAGGTGGCAGTCGTCGGTCCCACGGGTGCACCGGTGCCCGGGGCCAGTGTGACCTTCTCGGCTTCCGACGGTCTGGTGATCGTCCAGCCGAATGTGACCACCGACGACACCGGGGTGGCAGCGGTCACCGCCATGGTCGATTTGGCCACTGTTTTGACGGGGGCACAACTGACAGTGTCCGCCCAAGTCCTCTCCGACCAGAACTGGGTCGACGTGTCCAATTCCCCGGCCCAGGTCACCGCGACGACCACCCAGGTGCCTGATCCCGTCAGGTTGCCGATAGCCTCGGTTTCGCCTGCTGATGGATCCCCGGTTCCGGCTGACAACTCCTCGGCCTACTCAGTGTCGGTCGACTGGACCGACGGATGCGACCATCCGGTTGTCGGGCAGACGGTGACTTTCCAGGTGGACGGGTCGGCAGAACTGTCCGCCGCCTCTGCCCAGTTGGACGCTCAGGGTCATGCCGAGGTGACGGTGACAGATCCTCTGAGTGAAACCGTCTCGGTCCAGGTCAGCGCCACCGACTCGACTGGAGAGACGGTCCAGGTCCAAGATGCTCCTGTCCAAGTGAGCTTCGCTCCACCCATGCCCGATCCCTTCCAGTCGTCGGTCAGTGTCGCCACCTCGCTGGTTGAGATCCCGTGCGGCGGCACTGGAGGAACGACAGTGACCGCCATGATCAAGGATCAGGCCGCACATCCGTTGGCCAACCTGACAGTGCTGATCAGCGTGGATGGACAGGCTCAGGCATCCCAGACCAGCATCGTGACAGACAGTGATGGTATGGTCTCGTGGTCGGTGAGCGATCCCGATCCGGAAACCGTGACGATGACGGTCCAGGTGCAGTCGGGGGACACGGTGTACGATCTGGCGAATTCGCCCATCACCTTGACCTTCGTGCCGGGGTGCACACCGCCGTCCTCGTCCTCGCTGTGGTTCGTGGTCAGCCAGGGGCCCAAGGTGGCCGACGACCAAGACGCGTACACGGTGACCGTCTATGCCAAGGATGTCAACGGAGGCGCGGTGAAGGGATTGACCGACCAGTTGTCGGTGTCGTCGTCCAACCAGGCTGTCACGACCACCCCACTGACCGATCAAAACAATGGAAGTTACGTCTGCCAGGTGACGGCTGACCAAGCGGGTGTGTTCCCCCTGAGGGTCACCATGAAGTATCCCGACGGAACGTTGCGCGATCTGGCCAACTCCCCGGCCGACCTGACCTTCGTGGCCACTTGGTCCACCACACTGGCGGCCAGCACCGATTCGATCACAACTCCGGTCCGCTTGGCCGATGGGCAGGACGCCTACACCGTCACCGCTGACATCTCGGCGAGAATCGGAGTCTCCGACGCGGCCCCCTTGGCGGGCCAGGCCTCGTTGTTGAGCATCCGTGAGGCCTTAGCGACCGATGATTCCTCGGCACTGCCCGATGGTGTCGAGGTCAGCGCGTTCACCGAGACGCGTCCCGGGGTCTACACCGCGAAGGTGACATCATCCCAGGTGGGCAGGTACGACATAGTGGTCGCCTGGCAGGAACGCGGAACAGACGGTGTCCGGTCCAAGTCTGTCAGCGTCAACTTCGGCACAGCAGAGGACGTGGCCGTGGCCCAGTCCTCTCCCAGCGCGTCGACTTCCAAGCGGAGGGCCCACAGGCGGGCGTCGTAGCCCCTTGTCAAAATGAGTTCTGATTATTTTCTTGTCACCTGTTCCCGGGGCTGATTCTGTGTACTACACTGTTTTTCGTGGTGCGTTGGCTACTCCTTAGGTGCCGCAGCGAGTGAATCTCCAGTCTCGCTGCGGAGTTCGTGCGTACCTAATCAACCACCATTCAGCGAGGATCATCCCATGACAAACTTTGGAACACAACCATCTATCCGTCCATGCCAACAGGCATCGCCCATGCCCTTCGGGCGCTATGTCCCTTTCCAGCCCCTCGATCTGCCTGACCGTACCTGGCCGGCGAAGAGAGTCACTCGGGCTCCCCGGTGGCTGTCCACCGACCTCAGGGACGGCAACCAGGCCCTGATCGACCCCATGACACCCGCCCGCAAGATGCGGATGTTCGACCTGCTGGTCAAGATGGGCTTCAAGGAGATCGAGGTCGGCTTCCCATCGGCCTCCCAGACGGATTTTGATTTCGTCCGGTCTCTGATCGAAGGCGACCGGATTCCCGACGATGTGCAGATTTCTGTCCTGACCCAGGCGCGCGAGGACCTCATCGACCGTACTGCCCAATCCCTGGCGGGGGCCAAGCGGGCGACCATCCACATGTACAACGCCTTGTCCGAACTCTTCCGCCGGGTCGTCTTCCACAACACCGCTGAAGAAACCGTCGAACTGGCCCGCCGGGGCACGCAGTGGGTGATGGACTACGCCGCCAAGTACCTGCCCGACACGGCTTTCGGGTACGAATACTCGCCGGAAATCTTCACCCAAACCCCGACTGACTACGCCGTCGAGGTGTGCACCAACGTGATGGAAGTCTGGCAGCCGGGCCCGGACCGGGAGATCATCCTCAACCTGCCGGCGACCGTGGAGATGTCCACGCCCAACACCTATGCCGACCAGATCGAGTACTTCATCCGGAACATCCCCAACCGGGAGTACGTGGC
>WREX01000078.1 GCA_009779115.1 Propionibacteriaceae bacterium | reverse complement strand
TCCCCTTTCGGGCAATGACCGCTACAGTATGCGTACGACAGCCCATCGCTGCAAGGAGGTTTGTGAGGTGCCAAGAGAAAAGGTACAGACCATGGTGGTGACATTGCCCGTCGCCGAGGGGGAAGAACCGTGGACAACGGAGGAATTGGCCGAGATCAGAAGTCAGTTACACGAAGACGTGGCGACTTTCGAACAGAAGTATCTGAGTGCTCAGGCCGGGTTGACGGAATTGCTGACGGAGGGTAGCGATGTGGCGGGACGCGACCCCGCTGATGTGGGGTCCTCCAACTTCGAGCGGGACCAAGAGATGTCTCTGGTCGCCAATGCGCGCGAGAGGTTCGAACAAAGTGAGCTGGCGCTGAAACTGTTTGACGAAGGCAGTTATGGCATTTGCGAGTCTTGTGGACGTCCCATTGGGAAGGCCAGACTGCAAGCATTTCCCCGGGCGACGATGTGCGTGGCGTGTAAGCAGCGCCTGGAACGGCGTCCATGACAGGTCGCGGTTGGGGCAAGAAGCCACTGACCTGGATCCTTTCACTGGTTTTCTTCGGTGTCGTCGTGGACCAGATCACCAAAGCCATCGCCTTGGCCCGGCTCGTGCCGGGCGAACCAGTCTCGGTGATCTCTGATTTCTTTCAGCTCGACCTGTTGCGCAATCCCGGCGCTGCCTTCAGCACAGGCACTGGCCTGACGGTTGTTTTCTCGTGTCTGGCTCTGGTCGTTCTGATCGCCGTCAGCGTGTGGGTCGTGCCCCGCGTGCATTCGGTGCCCTGGGGTATCGCGGTTGGCTTGGGCATGGCTGGAGTGGCTGGGAATTTCATCGATCGCCTGGTGAGGGCTCCAGGGCCCTTCCGGGGTTATGTCGTCGACTTCTTCGCGGTCAAGTACTTCGCCGTCTTCAACGTGGCCGATATCATGTTGACGGCCGCGGCACTGCTGGTGCTGCTTTTCGTTCTCGTCTTCAAGCTTGATATCACCGGCCACCATCTGAGCGCGAAAGCGGACTCGGCGGGTGAATGAGCATGCCTGTAGCCATTGTTCCTGAGGGGCTGGCAGATCTGAGAGCCGATGCCGGGGCCGCCCGTTTGTTCGGTATCTCCCGTACACGTGTGGAACAAGCTGCCGAGCGCCAGTGTCTGCTCATCGACGGGGTTCCCGTGTCCAAGTCGGAGCGACTTCGTCCGGGGGCTTTGCTGGAGGTGCTGATCGAGGAGCCCCGGGCAGTGCAAGTGCGACCCTCACTGGTGGAGGGGATGACGATTGTCCATGACGACGCGGATATCGTGGTCGTCGACAAGCCGGCCGGTGTCGCGGCTCATCCGAGCCTGGGCTGGGATGGGCCATCGGTAGTCGAGCACCTGGCCGCAGCCGGTTTTCCGATGTGTGATGCTGGACCGCCGGAGCAGAAGGGGATTGTGTCGCGTTTGGATGTGGGCACGTCGGGACTGATGGTGGTGGCCAAGTCCGACCTGGCGTACTCGGTGCTGAAACAGGCGTTCCGGGACCGGGAGGTACACAAGGTGTACCATGCGGTGGTCCAGGGATATCCCGACCCGGCCGAGGGGACGATCAACGCGCCGATCGGACACGCGAAGTCCAATGACTGGAAGATGGCCATCGACCCGGCTGGACGAGTTGCGATCACCCACTATCACACGCAGGAAGCCCTGTTCCAGGCCACGCTGGTGAGGGTCGAGTTGGAGACAGGGCGCACCCACCAGATCCGTGTTCACATGTCGGCGGTCCGGCATCCATGCGTGGGTGATCTGCTCTACGGGGCAGATCCCGTGCTCACCGCCCGTGTGGGCTTGTCCCGGCAATGGCTGCATGCGGTCGAGTTAGGCTTCATCCATCCGCGTTCCGGGGATGAGGTCGTGTTCACGTCCAGGTACCCCGACGACCTGCAAGAATCGCTGGATATCCTGCGCCGGGGATAGCTGGTTCCCGGGCCACACCCAGGGCCGATAGACGGCCTTGTCGTTGGGATTCTGATGAGAGATACCGTAGGGTTGATCCGTGCGCAGAGCTAAGATCGTCGGGACGTTGGGGCCCGCTTCGTGCGAGGTGGAACGACTCGTCGCCCTGGTGGACGCGGGAATGGATGTGGCCCGGTTGAACATGAGCCATGGGGATCATGCCAGCCATGAGCAGACGCTGACCAACCTTCGTACTGCCTGTGAGATCACGGGGAAACCGGTCAGTGTTTTCGTCGATTTGCAGGGACCGAAGATTCGGTTAGGGACCTTTGCCGATCCTCCGGTGACTCTGGTGAAGGGCAACCGGTTCACCATCACCACCGATGAAGTGGCCGGCGACGAGCATCGGTGTTCGACAACGTTTGCTGGCTTGCCCGGCGATGTCGCGGCTGGGGATTCCATTCTGATCGACGATGGCAGCATCGTGTTGCGGGTGATCCAGGTCGCTGGCGCGGACGTGGAGTGCGAGGTGGTCGTCGGTGGGCCGGTCTCGGACCGCAAGGGCATCAATCTTCCCGGTGTCGCGGTCAGCGTGCCCGCCTTGTCGGACAAGGATGCGGACGATCTGAGGTGGGGCCTGGCCCACGGGGTCGATTTGGTCGCCTTGTCGTTCGTACGTTCGGCTACTGACATCGAACCCGTGCGCGCGGTCATGGACGAGGTCGGTGTCCGCGTCCCGGTGATCGCGAAAATCGAGAAGCCGCAGGCCTTGGACGACCTGGATGCCGTGGTCGACGCCTTCGACGCGTTCATGGTCGCGCGCGGTGACCTGGGGGTGGAGTTGCCGTTCGAGGATGTGCCCTTGGCCCAGAAGAGGATCATCAATGCGGCTCGAACCGCTGCCAAGCCGGTCATCGTGGCCACGCAGATGCTCGAATCGATGATCTCGGCCCCGCGCCCAACCCGCGCGGAAGCCTCTGATGTGGCGAACGCCGTTCTGGATGGGGCCGATGCCGTGATGCTCTCGGGGGAGACCTCGGTTGGGGCTTATCCGGTGGAAGCAGTCAGCGCGATGGCCCGGATCATCCTGGCGATCGAGGAGCACGGGTTGCTTCAGATCGACAAGATCACCTGGGATCCGCAGACATCGTCTGGCGTTGTCACCTGGGGTGCGGCGATGATCGCTCAACAGCTCGACGCTCGTTATGTCGTCGCCTTCTCTTTGAAGGGTGACACGGCTCGGCGATTGGCCAGGTTACGCACGCAGATCCCGATCCTGTGCTTCACACCATCGCCCAAGACCAAACGCGAATTGGCAATTGTGTGGGGATTACGGGTCTTCGTGAGCCAGGCCCACGAGGCCCACACCATGATCGCGGAGATGGATGAGGTCTTGACGGGGCAAGGAATGGTCAAGGTTGGCGACAAAGTGGTGGTCATCTACGGGACCCCCCTAGGCGTCATTGGGAAAACCAACACTGTCTATGTTCACAAGATCGGTCGTCACAAGACCGACGTCCAAGCACAGTAGTTGTTGGCAGGAGGAATCATGCGGATCGCTCAGTTGGCCAATTTCGTCGGACCCACCTCCGGAGGTTTGCGCAGGGCGGTCGACAAACTCGGGCGCGGTTACATCGAGGCCGGGCACTCCAGGCTTCTGATCATTCCTGGGCCCGCGGACTCGGTGACCAACGGTGACGCCGGGACCATCGTCACCATCGCCTCCCCAGCGCTCAGTTCTGGGTATCGCATGGTGATCGACACCCGAAAAGTACGACAGGTCCTCAGCCGTTTCGGCCCCACCTCGATCGAAGTCTCTGACAAATGGACCATGTCGGCCGCCGGACAGTGGGCGAAGAAATACGGTGTGGGGTCCATCTTGTTGTCCCATGAACGTCTGGACGATATGGCGAGCATGTTCCTCCAGTTCGAAGTCTCTGGACAGATCCATCTGCTGAATCGATGGTTGGCTAATCTCTATGACCGTGTCGTCGTGACCACTCGGTACAGCGCCGGGGAATGGATGAACACTCGCGCGAATCTGATGGTTCAGACCCTGGGAGTCGACTTGGACGAATTCACTCCCGGCGAGCAAGCCCCAGAGCCTTCACAGACGTTGCGGCTGATCTATGCTGGGCGGCTGTCAAGGGAAAAGAGTCCGCATCTGGCTGTTGCCACGGCGGTTGAACTGGACCGTCGCGGGGTGGACATGCATCTCAACGTGTACGGCACTGGTCCCCATGTCGAGGAACTGAGGTCACTGGCCGGTGACGCTCCGGTCTTCTTCCATGGGTACCTGGATTCCCGCGCCGAACTGGCGGAGGCCTATCGCGCCTCGGACATCTCGTTGTCGGTGTGCCCGGCTGAGACATTTGGACTGGCCGTGCTGGAAGCCCTGGCCTGTGGAACTCCAGTTGTCACTGCCGACCGCGGAGGGGCGAAAGAACTGGTCGACAACTCCTGTGCCGAGTGGGCCAGTCCCGATCCAGTCTTCTTAGCTGATGCCGTCCTGCGGATGTCCGAACGTGTGCGTCACGACGGTTCCTCGCTGCGCCTGGCCGCGCGTACCTGCGCCGAAAGATATCCCTGGGAGGCCGCTGTGTCGGGAATGCTCGCAGTCCACGAAGACTTGTGTACGTAAACGCTGCGATGTGACGGGTCACCTTGTCACAATGGTGACACTGTCACGTGTTGGGCATTGTTCCTGACAGGTAGTCGGTGTACGCGGGAAGGTCGAGCAGACCCGACCCGGACACCCCGATCAGAATCACCGGCTTTTCTCCGGCTGGGGTGGCCCTGATCTGGCGCAGGGCACCGGCGATGGCGTGATTGGACTCCGACGCGGGAATGATGCCCTCGGCACGGGCGAACATGACTCCCGCTTCGAAGGCTTCGCGCTGGCCGATGGCGATGGCGCCGATCAGGCCTTCGTGATAGCAGTGGGACACCAGCGGGGCCATGCCGTGGTAGCGCAGCCCACCGGCGTGGACGGCGGCGGGGACGAAATCGTGGCCCAGGGTATACATCTTCAACTGCGGCGTCATCCCGGCCGTGTCGCCGAAGTCGTACCGGAATTCTCCTTCGGTCAGCGACGGGCAGGCTGAGGGTTCGCAGGCGACGATCCGGACTTCCTGGCGGCCTTCGAGGTTCTCGCGGATGAACGGGAAGGAGATGCCCGCGAGGTTGGAACCCCCGCCAGCGCACGCGAAGAGGTAGTCGAGACCCGGTTCGTCACACAGGGCGAGTTGTTTGACCGCTTCTTGCCCGATGACGGTCTGGTGCATTAGCACATGGTTGAGCACCGATCCGAGGCAGTACGACGCCTGTGGGTCTCCGGCGGCCGCTTCGACGGCCTCCGAGATGGCCATGCCGAGCGACCCGGTCGTGTCGGGGAACTGCTCACGCAAGGCCCGCCCGGCCTGGGTCAGTTCTGAGGGCGATGCCACCACCGTGCCACCGAAGACAGACATCTCGGCAGCGCGGTACGGCTTCGACTCGTACGAGGCCCGCACCTGCCAGATGTCGCAACTGAGCCCGAATGCCTCAGCCGCGAAGGCCAGGGCGGCTCCCCATTGGCCGGCTCCCGTCTCCGTTGTCAGCCGGGTGTTGCCGGCGAGCATGTTGTAATACGCCTGAGGCACAGAGGAATTGGTCTTGTGTGAACCGACGGGGGAGACTCCCTCGTACTTGTAATAAATATGGGCCGTTGTGTCGAGAGCCTTTTCCAGGCGGTGTGCCCGGTAGAGAGGGGAGGGGCGCCAGAGCCGGTAGATTTCTCTCACGGGGTCAGGGATGTCGATCCAGCGTTGCGTGGACATCTCCTGTTCGATGATCTGTGGCGGGAACAGGGCCGCCAGATCGCCGGGCTCCAGGGGTTGGCCAGTTCCTGGGTGGAGAGGCGGCGCCGGGGGGGTGGGTAAGTCAGCCACGATGTTGTACCACTGGGTCGGGACCTCGTCGTCGCGGAGGATGACTCGGTAGTGTTCTTCGGGCATGCGTGCCCCTCCATTCTTCACGAAGATTGTGTTGTGCACAGGGATGGTACGGATCCGGCGTGACCCCGTGTTGTGTTGCCGTAGTGCCGAATTGTCTATCCCTGTGGCTCACAGCTTACTTCAGTGCGCAACATATGGCTTGTAACCTCCCGCCCGGTGGACGTGCCCCGGCACATCAAGCACCGGGGCACGTGTGGTCCTAAGCCCGAATCCACCGATCGCTGGCGTTGTAGCCAAGAATCGGTGGATCCGGGTTGGAAGGTGTCAGATGATGCCTGGGGAGTGCTTGTGGGCCTTCTCATAGCGGGTGGACACGTCAGTCCAGTTGACCAAGTTCCACCAGGCGGTGACGAAGTCAGCCTTGACATTGCGGTACTGCAGATAGAAGGCGTGCTCCCACATGTCGAGCAACAGCAGCGGGATCTGTGCGGGGGGCAGGTTGCCCTGGTGGTCGTACAACTGATAGATGCTCAAACGCGCCCCGACCGCGTCCCAGGCCAGGACGGACCAGCCCGAACCCTGGATCGTCATGGCCACTTCGGTGAACTGCTTCTGAAAGGTGGCGAAGTCGATGAAGTTCTCCCCGATGGCCTCAGCCAACTCTCCCGTGGGCTCGCCGCCACCGTCGGGCGACATGTTCTTCCAGAACAAAGAGTGGTTCAGGTGCCCGCCCAGATGGAAGGCGAGATCCTTCTCCAGCTTGGGGAGAGCTGCGAAGTTGCCGGTCGAGCGCGCCTCAGCCAGTTTCTCCTGAGCGGTGTTGGCGCCTGTGACGTACGCCTGGTGGTGCTTCGAATGATGCAACTCCATGATCTGGGGAGAAATGTGGGGGGCCAATGCTGAATAGTCGTATGCAAGATCGGGAAGTGTGTACATTGAAGTTTCCTCTTTCACAAGTATGTTTGTCTCGAATCGAAAATTTTGCCGCGGTGTGGGGCCGATCCGCCGATGACGGGCGTTCCCAGTTGTACCAGACAGGCGTCCGGTTGCGGAGATAACGAATGCACAGGCAAGAGCCTGGTGCGCGTCATCGATGCAGTCAGTGTACCCACCCGGTGTTTGCTGGTAGGCCACATTCGGTGGGTGCAGGCCACACCTTGGCAGCCCGTTCGCCATGATGATCATGGCGAGACCACCTCAGGCTATCATCTATCGGGTTGGTTGGCATGAATCAGGAGAATGAGTGACGCCGAGCACACGAAACCCCTTGGCCGAGCCTAGCCTAGTGACCATCCACCCCCGGTCTTGGAGCCAGGAGTGCAGGGAATCGGCCCCCAGATTCTTGGACACAACCAGGTGGGCTTGCCCTGTCGGCGCCAGACGGGGCAGCCAGGTGTCCAGCAGTTCGTGGAGGGCTTGTTTGCCGATCCTGATGGGTGGATTGGACCAAATTTCGTCGTACGTGGTGTCGTCGGGCACGTCTTGGGGCCTGAGGGCGCGGACCCGGTCGTCGATTCCCAGGCGTACGGCGTTGCCAGCAGTCAGGTCGAGTGCGCGCTGGTTGACGTCGACCGCGTCGACCAGGGCGTGAGGACACTCGACAGCCAGCGCTATGGCGATGGGCCCGAACCCGCACCCCAGGTCGAGGAAGCAGGCCTCACGGTCGTCGGGAGGGTCGGTCAGCCGGAACAGGACAGCAGTCCCCGGGTCCAGCCGCGTGGCGGAGAAGACACCATCAGCGCTTGTCAAGACATAGTCGCGCCCCCAGATGGTGGTACGAACCTCGCGCGAATCTGGGGTGCCTTCCGGGGTGAGGAAATAGTGGCTCATCGATCAGCTCCCCGAGAGGTGGGGGTTCGTGACTCTGGGTGGGGACGATGTGGGATGGGATGCACCGGGTGGTGATTCCGGACTGCGGGTGAGGGGGGGCAAATCAGGCTCAGAAGCGGCTAGAAGTGGTGGCGATGTCAGGGCTGATGGGGATAGTTCTGGTTCCGGGACAGATGGGAGTGGTTCGTGACCGATGGCAGCACGATCCTCTCTGGTGGCCCGGGTTTGGAACGCCCTGCGGGCCATGTCCTGGTCGGGAGGGTAGGACACCTCTTCCAGGGTCAGACCGTGGGCTGGCATGACGACGATGTCGCTGACGCGATGCTGGGCGTCTAACAAGGCCGCGATCCAGTCCATGTCCCGCTGGCCTCGTCCGACGGTGACCAGGGCGCCGACCAGGGACCGTACCATCGAATGGCAGAAGGCGTCGGCTGCCGCAGTGATCTCGATCAGGCCGCTGGATTGGCGGACCGGTTCGAGGCGTACCAGGGTGCGGATAGTCGTGCCGTGGTCTTTCCGACGGCAAAAGGCGGCAAAATCATGCAGGCCCAGCAGAAGGCGGGCTGATGAGGACATCGCATCGACATCCAGCCGATGGGCCTGGGCGAGCGTGAATCCCCTCGTCAACGGGTCTATGTCCTCCGATCGATCCCACAACCGGTACACGTAACGCCGACCGGTCGCCGAGAACCGGGCATCGAAATCTTCCGACACCTGGCGAACCGAGCGGAGAACAATGTCACAAGGCAGTGCCCGGGGCAGCCAGTCCCGCAGGGCTTGATCAGCAGGTACGGCTTCGCGATGGGGACGCCTGATCGTGTCGGGAAGGTCGACATGGACCACCTGTCCCCGCGCGTGCACACCGGCGTCCGTCCGCCCGGCGCACACTGAATCTGGTGCCTCATCCAGCCGCAGAACTTGTGCGATCCTGGACTCCAGCGTCGACTGCACGGTCCTGAGCCCAGGTTGGCGAGCCCACCCGGAGAAGTCGGTCCCGTCATAAGCCAGGTCGATCCGTGCCCTCACGACAACTCCTCTAGTACATAGGCGAAGTCGTGGATGGCACGTCCAGCGGTCACAGCGCGAGATTCGAACTTGGTGATCGGGCGAGTCGTGAACCGGGCCGTACTGCTCAGGTGAAAACGCGTGTCAGAGTCGAGGACGGCGGTCATGGCTTCAGCATAGGAGTCCCAATCGGTTGCCAGGCGCAAGACCCCTCCACGAGTGAGCTTGTCGGCTGCGAGATCTACGAAAGGCTGGCTGACCAGACGGCGCTTGTGGTGGCGTTTCTTCTGCCAGGGGTCGGGGAAGAAGACCCAGATTTCGTGGACGGCATGGGTGCCGATCAGGTGGGTCAATCCACTGACCGCATCCGCGACCACCAGGCGTACATTCTTCAGCCCGGTCGCCGCGAGTTTTCCGAGGGTGGAGGCGATCGAAGCGTCGAAGACCTCGAAACCGAGGAAGTTGATCTCCGGATGGAGTTCGGCGCCATGAGCCAGGGTCTCGCCATGCCCGGAACCGATCTCGATGATCAGCGGGGCATCGCGGCCGAACACCTGGGTCAGGTCGAGAACCGGTTGCGGTGCGACCATGGTGGCAAGGTCCCCTGGTGCGACGTCGACGATCCAGCGGGGGCCGTACGTCTGCATCCACGTGCGCTGGGACGCGGTCATGCGAGAACCGCGTCTGACGTAGCTGACCACAGACCGACGAGGATGGTCAAGGATTGTGTCCACACCGGAATCCTGCCACATCTGCCTGGGGTTCGTTCGCCAGACGCCGTGCTGTGTCATCTTTCATGCTTGTCGTCGCCGGATTCATCCCTGTTCGAGGGGTGAATCGACCCGGTAGGCTGGGGGAGTGGATCACACCTACATCTTCCTGTCTACCCTTGTCACCTTGTTTGTGATTCTCGACCCACCAGGATTATTGCCAGTGTTT
>WREX01000077.1 GCA_009779115.1 Propionibacteriaceae bacterium | reverse complement strand
CATCCTCTTGTAGCGGGCGATGACGTCGGTGTGGGTGTAGGAGAAGACATGGCCCACGTGCAGGGAGCCGGACACCGTCGGCGGCGGGGTGTCGATCGAAAAAACCTTGTCGCGCGACTGCGGACGGTGGAAGGAGTACGTCCCTTCGGTGGCCCAGACCGCCGACCACTTGGCTTCCAACCCCTCCAATTGGGGTCGATCGGGCGCAAAAGATTCTCGGGTCTCATCAGCCATGGTGTCTATCCTATCGAGTGGCCACTACCGGTTCGGCGAATGACAATTCTAGGAGCGTGCTGAAATACGCTGTTCCGAGCGAGGACGTGCTGGGCGGGTGAAGATTCGCCACCCCGCATCTTGTTCACGTACTGGACGTACATCGCAAGATGTGGGGTCCGAATGTTGCTCGTCCGGTGCGCCGCAGCCGGGACATGGTAGTTCAGCAGGTTCCTAGGAACTTACGGAATGGCGATCGTGATCGCCGACGTGCTGGGCCCCACGTGATCATGCTCGGCGTACCGTACTTGCACGAAATGGGTGCCAGACGCCAGATCGAGGTCCTGGGTCGAACTGCCCGAAGCGTCGAGCAGAACGGTCGTTCCTACCGTCCCGTCGACCATGATGTCGACTCCGGCCGTGGGTAGGCCCGTGACGGTGAAGAAGGCGCGCGTCCCCAGGACGGAGACGGTGACCGCTGGGGGTTCGGCGATCTCATAGACCGCCACGGCAGGTGCCTGGTCCTTGTCGGTCGTAGCAGTGACGAGGCCTCGAAGAGACGAGAAATCTGTCGTCAGACCCGCACTGGTCCACGAACCGTCAGTGCCCGCCGTAACAGTCAACTCTGTGCCGCCGACCTGAATGAAGACCGTGGATTGGGGTTGAGTGATGCCGGTCACGATGGGGAATAAGTTGTTCAACGGGCCGGTGTCCACCGCAGAGATGTGCGTGGTTCCCGAGTTCTGTCCGCCGGTGTCCGTGGGATTTCCCGGAGTCGATTGGCCGGTCGGCGGATTCGGTCCAGGCCCTGATGATGTCCACAGACGGCTCAGACTGATGCCGCCGGCCACCAGAGCGATGATGATGACGATGCCGATCAGGGCTGGGATGAGGGAATGGTGGCGTCGAGGCTTCGGTTCGTCTTCAGCGTCCATGTCGAACAGTTCCATGGACGTGACCGGTTCTTGGTCGTGGGTGTCGGGGTACGCCCGCGGTACGTCAGGGACTGTCCTTGCCGACTGGGGGAATCTCCTCGGTGTGTCGGGAATGGCTCGTGTCGTGTCAGGTGATGTCCGCGCCGTACTGGGGCTTGACCGGACTGTGCCGAAGCCAGCCCGAGGTGTCGCAGGCGAGTCCCGGACTGTGCTGGGGAACGATCGCGCAGTGTCAGGGGCCGATCGTGGAGTCTCCAGCAATGATCGTTGAGTGTCGCGGAATGAGCGTTGGGTGTCGGGAACTGATCGTTGAGTATCGGGGGTTGTCCGTAGACTGTCGGAGGCCGACCGTGGTGTGTCCCGGACAGACCGTGGTGTGTCGGAGGCCGTCCTTCGTGTGTCGGGACTTGTCCGTGGAGTGTCAAGGAATGACTGTGGGGTATCGGGGAATGGTCGTTGTCTGTCAGAGAATGACTGTGGTGTGTCGCGGAATGGCCGCGGGGTGTCAGGAATTGGCCTGGGGGCGTCAGGAAATGGCTGTGGGGTGTCGGGGAATGGCCGAACTGTCGCGGGGAATCCCCGTGGAGTGTCGGGGGCTGAGCGTGGAAGCTCGGGGAATGGCCATTCCATGTCCTGGATTGGCCGTTGTGTGTCCGGACCTGCCCTCCTTGGGTCCGGACCTGATCGTCTGGTGTCCTGGAGCGGCTGGCTGGTGTCCTGGACCGGCCGTCTGGGGTCCAAATCTGACCGTCTGGTGCCCAAATCGGAGCGTCTGGTGTCCTGGAGCGGCCGTTGTGTGTCCGAACCTGACCGCCGTGTGCTGGTGGATGCCCGTGGCGCGTCAGGGGTTGACCGCGGTTCTGCTTGGCGTACCCGTGACTCGATGGGGAACAGGGCCGCCACTGGCGGGGGAAGGACCGTCATCGCCCTGACGCACGGCCCATTGGTACGCAGATAGTCCAGGAGAAATGAGCCTCCCGCCGAACCGGCGTACCGAGGCAAGACGAAAGACCGCAAGTGGGAAGCCACTTCGATCAGATCCGACTGAGCTGACTTGCAGATCTTGCAGGTACGCAGATGGAAATCCAGGCGGTGCCGGTCGGGAATCGAACTCAGGGTCGGGCCATCATCGGCGCTGGCCTGCCACACACGCCGGCACAATGTGCCCGGTGCTGTGGCGAGGGCATGCCGGTCCGCCCATTCCCAGCGAAGGTCTTGGCGGGCCTGGTGGAGCAGCCCGGGGATGGACCGGACCGGTTCGTCGACGAACATCGCAATCTGCGTCGGATTCATCGATTCGATGTGCGAGTACCAGAGCAGTTCCCTGGATTCGTCCGGCAAGGACAGGAAGGCCTCTGCCAGGAATCCATCGGACTTGTCCGGTTCCTCCTCGACCGAGGCGACGGCCCGAATGACCAGGTACAGATGCGGTCGCAGACCGTCAGGCGCCCCTTCATCATTGGTCGGGTCGAGGATGTGGGTCCACGCCCGGGTGCTCATGGCCTCGTAGTCGTCTTCTGGCGCGAGCCCGTGGGCGACGGCAAGCCCATAAGCACTGTGTCGGCGCCACAATTCCACACCGGCCCAACGAACGCCCTGCCTTGCCAAAGACAGCAACTGGCTATCCGACCGGTTGTCGGGAAGTTGATCGCTGGTTTGCAGAGGAGGCATGGGCTGGACCTAGGCTGAAGATCAGCTCATGTTCAGCATCGCGCGCAACAGATCGGGGTCGTACGTATTGGTGTTGTTATTGAACAACTGAGAATTGACCTTGTTTCCGTTGAACAGGAATGTTGGAGTCGACGTGACTTTCATCTTGGCGCCATAGGCGGCTTCAGCATCGACAAATTTCCCTGTCGCCTGGGTGTTCACACAGGTCGTGAAGGCAGTCAGCGCGTCGCCGGTCAACCCGATGGCATCTGGAATCGTGGACGTGAGCATGGTGTCGTCGAAGCCGTCGGAAGACTGATTGATATAGAGCTGGTTGTGGAAATCGGTGAATTTGCCCTGGAAATCGGCGCAGGCAGCAGCGATGGCGGCGTCCCGCGAGGTGCTCGCCTCAAAACTCAGTGAATGGATGATGACGTTGGCCTTGCCCTGGGCCGCTGCTTGGTCGAGCACGGCACTGAGCGTCAGGTTGGCGGACTTGCACACTGAGCAGTTGTAGTCCGAGAACATCTCGAAGGTGGGCAGGTCCGGATTGACGGCGGCGAGCGTGATGCCGTTGCCAGCGGAGTTGGCGTTGGGGGGCACATCCGTGCCGCCCGTGGTCTGGGTCGCGGCGATGTAACCCCAAATACCCAAACCGATGACCAGAGCGAGGACGACCACGCCTGCGGACACGAACAGGAGTCGGTTGCGGCGTTCCTTGTGAGCTTCGGCCACGCGCTGGGCCTGGAGAGCGTCACGGCGGGACCGCCGAACCTGGGAACTACTGGCCATGGTCAGTTCCTTTCGTTGATACTGGACAATTACTTTAGAGCTTGGCAAGACCGAGCCAAAATCGTCTACCCAAAGGTGACGGCGATCTGATCGGGATCGGAGAAGTCTGCTCGGACGGCTGAAATGCTGGACGTGTCTCGGTAGAGAGTGACCTTGTCGGTTGAAACTCCGGAGAACTTCACCTGGATCGAGATCGTCGCCACCGCGACGGTCAGACTGGGTCCGTCCAAGGTGGGTTGGATCGTCGTGATGTCAGCCGTGCCGTCGGCCAGGCTCCATTGGATGGTGCTCGGATTCAAGGTGCCTTTGTTGGTGCCTGCGAACCCGAAACCGCATCCTGGCGGCGCCAGGACCTTCTCGGCCAGGCACTGGTCCAAGTGGTCTTTCGCTGCCGCCTGGATCCGGGCGATGGCATCATCGGAGAGGACGAACCCCTCCGAGAACGAGGGGTTGGCTTCCGGATAGTCGATGGTGAAGGAAGGCGAGTTGAGGGACAGCATGGGATTGAGACTGGCGAAGGTGTACGTGCCAGGGAACAGATAGACCTTGGAGGCCACACCCACGCCCACACCGTTGATGCTGATGGGAACCGATTTCGCGGTCAGAGACGACAGGTCGAGCGGGATGAACCCCCAGTCCAGCCGCCAGTCGCGTCCGTACTTGTGTACTGTGAAGTGTGCCTGCACCTGGTGACCCCCCAGGGTGTAGGTCGCCTGGATCTGAGCCGGTGACGTGGTGGATTGTCCTGAGGGCACCTGGATGTCAGTCAAGGGGTTGGCGCTGACTGCGGCTGACAAGAATTGGTCATTGGCGAAGGTGGAGTCGGAAGGCTGCGCCGTGCTGTACGTCAGCGCCGTGGTGGCGTCCCCGCGTGACACTGCCTCCAGGTAGGCCTGCACGGCGTCCATGGGATTCGTGGCATTGCCCGGTGTGGAGGGCGGATTGAGCAACTTGGGCACGACAAAGACCGCACCTGAGGCCAAGAGGAGGAGAACCACGATCGCGATGACGACCAGAACGGCACGCTTGTGCGACCGCGGAGCAATCGCCCGCGCAGGGCCAGCCCCAGGTGTCCGGTCGGGAACAGGATCCTCTGGGGCGGCGGAATGCTGATCGACGTTCACGTCGAGGTCCTTCCACTTGTCGAACCGGTTTATGACCAGTCTGTTCGATATCTTACGGCATGCTGACAAGTGGGTACGGGGTGTGACGGATGTGTAGACAGTCACCAACCTGGGGAATTGGCGATACGGGGCTTGATCCCTAGAGTCCATGCATGGTGAGCGGCCTGATGGCGTCGAAAATCGGTCTGGTTCTCACACCAGGCTTGTGCCCTTCAATTCAGGCAGGAGCAGGCTCAGAACACAGGCCACCAGGAAACTGATCGCGAACATGACGAAGAGCATGGCCGTTCCATGCCCCATCAGAGCCGGGACGATCAGCGGGGCGATGATGGAGGCGACCCGCCCGAAGCCCGCGGCCCATCCGCTTCCCGTTCCCCGCAAGTGGGTGGGAAATAGTTCCGGGGTCGAGGCGTACAAAGCGCCCCAGGCGCCCAGGTTGAAGAAGGACAGGGTCATCCCGGCCGCGATGATTGCTGCGGGGGAGTGTGCCAGAGCGAACAAGCCCGCCGCGGCAGCGGATCCGAGCAGGAAGACACCCAGGGTTGGCCGGCGTCCCCACTTCTCGATGGTGAAAGCGGCTGCGGCGTACCCAGGTAGTTGGGCGAGGATCATGAACAAGTAGTACTGGAATGACTTCGTGATGGTGATCCCATCCTTGACGAGCAGAGATGGGAGCCAGATGAAAGCCCCATAGTACGAAAAGTTCACGCAGAACCAGACCAGACCGATCAGGATCGACCGGGAGCGCAACCCCGGTGCCCACAGGGCCGATGTGCGGGCGGCAGGCTCGGCGGCCTCGTCCACCGCTGTGGCGGCCTGCGGCGGTGTCGTGACCTTGGCCGCTTGTTCGAACTGCGTGACGATCTTCTCCGCTTCGGCTGGCCGTCCTTTTTTGACGAGGAAGCGGACGGACTCCGGCAGCCCCGCGCGGATCGCGATGGCGTAGATGGCGGGAATCGCTCCGAGGGCCAGGGCCCATCGCCAACCAGTGCGGCCGAGCGGGACCACGAAATACCCGATCAGCGCTGAGAAGGTCCAGCCCAGAGCCCAGAAGGCCTCCAAGATGACGATCACCCGGCCCCGGATGCGGGCCGGTGCGAATTCGGAAACGAGGGTGGACGCCACCGGCAGTTCCGCGCCGAGGCCTAGTCCGACCACCACGCGCAGGGCGATCAGCAGTCCTACCGTGGCGGACAAGGCCGATGCCCCTGTGGCCAGGCCATAGATCAGCAAGGTGACGGCGAAGACTTGACGGCGTCCGATCTTGTCTGCGAGCAACCCGCCCAGGGAGGCGCCCAGCGCCATGCCGATAAAACCTGCGGAGGTCAGCCATCCGGCTGTGGAGGCGCTGATGTGCCACACGACTCCCAATTGCACGATGATGAAGGAAATCAGGCCGACATCCATGGCGTCCAGGGCCCAGCCCAGGCCTGATCCGACCAAAAGCTTGGTGTGGAGGCGGGTGAAGGGTAGGCGGTCCAACCGCTCTGCGTGGGTCATTGAGACTCTCCTTCGAATCGAAAGCCTGAACAGTCTAGGTCATGGACAGGCCATCTTCGCCAAGTGTCCGGATAAGGGAAATCACTCGGTTTGACTAGGAGGAATGATCAACCGGACCCCCTCGGATCCTGAGTCGTGATCTCACTTTCTGGACTCCAGAGACCGTGATGCGGCCCGGATTCACTGCGGCGGAGGACATGACAAAGCGCCCCGGATCCCGGGGCGCTGGAGCAAGAATGGTCGGTCAGACCAGGGCGGCAGCCTTGGTCACCGCCGACTTGCGGTTGGCGGCGTTGTTGGCGTGGATGACACCCTTGCTGACAGCCTTGTCGAGGCTGCGGCAGGCGACCCGGGCCAGTTCGGCGGCCTTGTCAGCGTCGCCAGCCTCGACGGCCTCGCGTACCTTGCGAATTTCGGTGCGCAGCTTGGACTTGACTGACTTGTTGCGTTGACGAGAGATCTCGTTCGTCTTGATCCGCTTCAACTGCGACTTGATGTTTGCCACGGGGGTCTTCCTCTTCATTCGTCGAACGCGCGTACGCGCGGCCATAACTGTACCAGGCATCCCGACCCGGCCACAATCAGTCCCGTTTCAGCAGGCCCCGAGGGATTCGATCAGGCGTACACGATCTTCGAGAAATCGGGCACATGGGGGGTGCCGCCAGGAGTGGCGGCGTATCCGAGCAGGACGCTGATGGCGAAATCGAAACCTTGCGGAAGGTACTTGGCCTTGAGCACGGGATCGTCCAGCCCTGCTCCCGGCATGGCGGCCACACAGGTGTCCAGGCCGAGCGACGTGGCGGCCAACACCAGGTGAGAGGCCACGATCCCCGCGTCCATCGCCACAGGATAGGGGCTGACCATTTCCTCGGTCGACACGATGATCAGCGCTGCTGCGTTGTAGAGCAGACGCAGGCCACGGTTTTCAGCCCGGGCGTATCCAGCAGGATCAGTTGCCCGAAGGCTCTCGACACCGACCTGTTCGATCTCGGCCATGTCCTGCTTGTCCGTGACGACGGTCAGTCTCCAGGGCTGTCGGTTGATGGCGCTGGGGGCCCGTACTCCAGCTTCAGCGACGGCTCTGACGATTTCTTCGGGTACGGGAGTGTCTTGGAAAGAACGGCAGGCGTACCGGCGCGCAATAACATCAATGGTCTCAGATGTGGTCATGGAATATGTCTACCACCATTCGGGCATGACATCGGCCATGACCGGGCAGTGACAACGGTCTATGAATCTGCGAAGACGGGCCGGGGCAGTAACCATGTCATCGCGCGCAGGAGGAAGGCCTTGTGACCCCGGGAGGCGAAGGACATCGTGTCGTGGCCCAGCGAACTGTAAACCACCCGAGCGTTGCCATACTGATGGGCCCACGCCAAGATGTGCTCACGGTCCTTGTCGCGGGTGCTGGCGAGGGGTTCGATGTCCTTGTCGGTCAGAAGATCGGTGTACCGCTCGTCAGCGACCGTGAAATCGCCCAATCCCTCCACGATCACGTCATGCTCCAGGCGCACGTGGATTTCCCCGACCGGGGGATGCCAGGAGTGCCCGGTGACCCACGCTCCGCCGAGGGCCTGGCGGAACTGGGGATAGTCGCGCAGGCTGGACGCTGCGGCGTGGATCGCCAAGACGCTGATTCCCCGCTCGAAAGCGGTCGCCAGCTGGGCACGTCCGCGCTCGATCAGACCAGTGTCCTGAGGTGGCTCGGGCTCGGGATCACCGGCGTTGACGATGAGCAGATCGATGTCGTCCACACCATCGGCGAGCGTACGGTCGATGTCGTCGGCGATAGCGGCGTCCCACCCGTCGTCATGGGCCAAGCTGAGCAGGGCAGCCGATGTCTCACCGTAGTGGTGCCAGGGATCCGCGTACCGCCCGGTGCCGGACAGAATGATTGCTCTGGGCATTGTTCTCCTCGTGGACTGGCAGCTTGAAGCCGGGATCTAGTGTAAAGGCGTCCCCCAACCCGGGCGCCACCGCAGGGTCAGCCCATGGCCCGGACCATCTCGCGAACATAGCCACCGATGGCCTCGTCAGCGTGCGACCCATGCTCCGCGATCAATCGCACAATGGCGCTTCCGACGATGGCCCCGTCGGCCACGGCTGTCATCGCAGCCGCCTGAGCCGGTGTGGAGATGCCGAAGCCGACCGCCACAGGCACGTCGGTGACCTCCCGGATTTGAGCAACAATGGAAGCAAGGTCCGTGGTGATCTCGGACCGGACCCCCGTGACCCCCAGGGAACTGACCAGATAGATGAACCCTTCAGCGTGTGAGGCGATCTGCCGGACCCGATCGGCCGAAGTGGGGGCGATCATGGAGATCACAGCCACGTGGGCTGACGCGGCCGCTTGACGTACTTCCTCGTGCTCGTCGAAAGGAAGGTCGGGAATGATGAGCGCGTCGACACCGACTGCCGCCGCGCGCGCGAAGAAGGCCTCATAGCCGTAATGGTGGACCGGGTTGAGATAGGTCATCATGGCCAGCGGAATGGTCAGCCCGTCCTGGCGGCGCAACTCATCCACCAAGCCGAAGAGCTTTTCAGGGGTGGTGTGGGCAGCCAACGCCCGGGCACTGGCCGCTTGGATAGCCGGACCTTCCGCGATCGGGTCGGAGAAGGGCACACCGATCTCGACCAGGTCCGCACCAGCCTCGGCCATGACTTTGATGTAGCGCCGTGTGTCCTCAAGACTCGGATCCCCACCGGTCAGAAAGCCGATGAATGCCTTGTGCTCGAAAGCGCGTTGGATGGTCTCAACAGTCATGGTCACTCTTCCACCATGTCTTTGCCCCGGTACCGTGCGATGGCCGCCACGTCCTTGTCACCACGACCCGACAAACAGATGATGACACTGTCTTCAGGGTCCATCTGTGGCACGATGTCGAGGGCATGGGCCACGGCGTGCGCGGATTCGATGGCGCAGATGATCCCCTCGGCATGCGCCAGATACTCGAACCCCCGCACTGCCTGGTCGTCGGTCACCGGGACGTACGAAGCCCGGCCCGTGTCGTGCAACCAGGCGTGTTCCGGACCGATGCCGGGGTAGTCCAAACCGGCGGAAATCGAATACACCGGCGCGATCTGGCCGGCCTCGTCTTGGCAGAAATACGACTTCATCCCGTGGAAGATGCCGACCGATCCGGTGGCCATGGTCGCGGCAGTACGGGGGGTGTCCACGCCGAGCCCCGCGGCCTCACAGCCGATCAGGGCCACGGAGGCGTCTTCGATGAAGGCGTGGAAGATGCCGATCGCGTTGCTGCCTCCGCCCACACACGCCAAGACCGCCGCGGGCAAGCGGCCCTCCTGGTCCAGGATCTGCGCGCGCGCCTCGCGCCCGATGACAGCCTGGAAATCACGGACCATCGTTGGGAAGGGATGGGGGCCCATCACCGATCCGAGCACGTAGTGGGTGTCGGAGATCCGGCGGGTCCACTCGCGCATCGTCTCGTTGACAGCGTCTTTCAGGACCTTGGTGCCCGTGACGACCGGGTGAACGGTGGCGCCCAGCAACTCCATGCGATACACGTTGAGCGCCTGGCGTTCGGT
>WREX01000076.1 GCA_009779115.1 Propionibacteriaceae bacterium | reverse complement strand
TCGACCAGGCACGCGCCCGGCGGACATCTACCACCGAAGGCGGCGAATCCGATAGGCTGGAGTTCCGTGGTAGAGCGCAGAAGAACTAAACACATTTTCGTCACTGGCGGGGTGGTGTCATCTCTCGGCAAGGGGCTCACGGCTTCGTCACTCGGTTCTCTTCTGGTCGGTCGCGGTCTCAAAGTCACCATGCAGAAAATGGATCCGTACATCAACGTCGATCCGGGGACGATGAATCCCTTCCAGCATGGCGAAGTTTTTGTGACCGAGGACGGGGCAGAAACCGATCTCGATATTGGACACTACGAACGTTTCCTGGACCGGGACCTCTCCGGGGCGGCCAATGCGACAACGGGCAAAATCTATTCCCATGTGATCGCGAAGGAGCGCCGTGGCGATTACCTCGGGGACACGGTCCAGGTCATCCCGCACATCACCAATGCCATCAAGGAAGAGATGCTGGCCATGGCCACGCCAGGGATTGACGTTGTCATCCACGAAATCGGCGGTACCGTCGGCGACATCGAATCCCTGCCCTTCCTCGAAGCCTCACGCCAGGTGCGCCGGGAGCTGGGCCGGGAAAACGTGTTTTTCCTCCACGTCTCGCTCGTGCCGTACATCTCTCCCAGCAAGGAACTAAAAACCAAGCCGACCCAGCACTCGGTGGCGGCGCTGCGCCAGGTCGGCATCCAGCCCGATGCGCTGGTCTGCCGCTCCGACCGGCGGATCGGCGACTCGATCAAGCGCAAGATCGCGCTGATGTGCGATGTCGACGAGGAGGCCGTGATCTCCTGTCCGGACGCGCCGAGCATCTACGACATCCCCAAGGTCCTGTTCGAGGAGGGACTGGACGCTTATGTCGTACGCCGGTTGAACCTGTCTTTCCGCGACGTCAACTGGACCAAGTGGGACGACCTGTTGGCCCGGGTCCATGAGCCCAAGCACGATGTCACCATCGCCTTGGTGGGCAAGTACATCGACCTGCCCGACGCCTATCTCAGTGTCTGCGAGGCGCTGCGCGCCGGTGGGTTCGCCAACTGGGCCAAGGTCAACATCCGCTGGGTCAAGTCCGACGACTGCGAGACCGAAGAGGGCGCCAGGAAGCGCCTCCAGGATGTGCATGGCGTTGTTGTGCCCGGCGGTTTCGGCATCCGGGGGGTCGAGGGTAAGATCGGCGCCATCAAGTACGCCCGGGAGCATCGGATCCCCATCTTGGGGATGTGTCTGGGCCTGCAATGCATGGTGATGGAAGTGGCCCGCGACCTGGCGGGGCTGGACGGGGCGGCCTCGACCGAGTTCGATCCCGAGACCGCGTACCCGGTGATCGCCACGATGGCCGAACAAGTGCAGATCATCTCCGGGGACGGGGACATGGGCGGCACGATGCGGCTGGGGGCCTACCCGGCTGACCTGGTCAAAGGATCCAAGGTCGCGAGTTTGTACGGCACGACCCGGGTCAGCGAGCGCCACCGGCACCGGTACGAGGTCAACAACGCATACCGGGCGCAATTGGAACAGGCGGGGTTGATCATTTCTGGCACGTCTCCGGATTCCTCGCTGGTCGAATTCATCGAATTGCCAGAAGACATACACCCCTTCTTCGTCGCGACCCAGGCCCATCCGGAGTTGAAATCACGCCCGACCAAACCACATCCATTGTTTGTGGGATTGATCGAAGCGGCTGTGGCCGCCACTCAAGATGTCTTGCTTCCCAGTGTGCCGGGTCGCAAGGGATGACGACGCGGTTCACCGACAGCAGAGGTACTGTTCACAATCGGCGAGGTGGAGGTTTCCATGCGTTTGGTCGATGAGCCGGTCGAGTGGCCGTGCACCCGTGTGGAAACCACCCACGGGATCTTGATGGATTTCGTCGTCGACAAGGTGTCCACGCCTGAGGGCGGGAGCATGGTCCGCAACTATCTGCGCCATCCCAACTCTGTCGGGGTGATCGCTGTGGACGACCAGGGCCGGGTGGCCATCGAACGGCAGTACCGCCATCCGGTGAGGCGTCGGCTGATCGAGGCGCCCGCGGGCTTGTGCGATGTGGAAACCGAGGACCTGACCCACACAGCACAACGAGAATTGGCTGAGGAACTGGGATTGGCGGCCTCGGCATGGTCTGTCTTGGTGGACACGTACACGACTCCGGGATGCTCCACCCAGGCCACGCGCGTCTTCCTCGCCCGGGGGCTCAGCCAGGTGCCCCGCCCCGAGGGTTTCGTCCTGGAAGCCGAGGAGGCTGATATGGCGGTCGACTGGGCCCGCCTCGACGACCTGGTGGATGCCATCTTCGCTGGCCAGATCATGAACCCCACCTTGATCACAGGAGTCCTGGCTCTGCGCGTGGCCATGTTGACTGGCACGGTGGACGCCCTGCGACCTGCGTGATATTCGGCTCACAGTGACTTGTGCCAGACCTGTATGAACTCACCAGATCAGTTGCTGGAACAAAGAAAATTGATATTTACTTTCCCCGTATACTGTGGTTCCATGCAATCGCCTCAGCCGAACAATCCCGACAACTCCTGGCAGGGCCCGGTCCCGCCTGATCCGTCTCGGAAGACACGTCCGGTCCCGCAGGACCAACCAGGACCGCCGTTTTCAAGGCCAGCCTTCTTTGATGAGCATGAACCAACCGCTTCGGGTCCAGGTCAGCCCGGGGACTCGTTTTCGGATCCCTTCGCTGAGGACCAGCCAGACAATGCTGTGGACAAGGCCGTACCGCCTGACCAGTCGGGATATCACAATCCTGGTCGGGTTCCCCCGGAGCTAGCTGGAGACCCGGGCTTGGGCACAGCCCTTCCAGACCACCCAGGGTCCTACCCGGGTGCGGAACAGCCAGGGCCGTATCCGGGGACCTATCCGCAGGGCCAGGCTGGGTATGCGTCCTCGGACGCGGCGCTGCAGACAACGTCACTGGGCTTTGGACGGACCTTCTCCGCCGTCTTCGCGATCCTCAAAACGAGGTTCGGCCCCTTGATCGCCATCGGTATCGTTGCGCACCTTGTCTACGCGGTGGTGACAGGTGTGCTGGGTACGGGGCCCCTGTCAGCGCTGTCCATATGGTCCCGGATGGAGTCGACCACGAGTAACCAGGCCCTCCATAGCCCAGGACTGTGGGTCGGACTGATCGTGGGCATGGCCGTAGCACTGGGTGTCATGCTTCTGATCAACTGGTGGGCGTCCCTGGCCATGTGCGTCATGGCTGAGGAGGCACTATCCGGGCAGCGCATCACGCTCAGCCAAGCGCTGAAAACCTCAGGAGCGTCGGTGGGATCTCTCATACCGTTCATCCTCCTGAGCGTCGTCGTCGGAGGTGGAGCGATCGGGTTGGTGGTCCTGTGGCTGGTGAAGATTGTCCAGTCGGGTCAGGTGTCGACAGCCACGCTGGGCGCGGTCGCCTTGCTCCTTCTCGTCGTCTTGGCTGTCGTTCTTGTCGTGTCGCTGTGGCTGTCGGTCAAGCTCTTGGCCACACATCCGGTCATGGTTGTGGAACACCTGCCTGCGAGCCGGGCCTTGTCGCGCAGTTGGCGGATCACCCAGGGATCCGGGTGGGTGATTCTCTGGATGCTGGTCGTCATCAATGTCGTGTCCGTTGTCGCGGGCCTCATCATCTCCCTGATCTTCCCCGGGACGTCGGCCTCGCCACTGTCCACACCCATTGTCAGCGTTGGAAGTACAAGCATTGTCACATGGCTGTCCAAACAGGGTGTGAGTCTGGTGCTCACGACAGTCATCTCAGCGATCGTGCTAGCCGTCACGTCGCTGCTGTCTCAGGTGGTGTACCGGGACAGGATTCAGCGCCTCTCGAACGTTCCGGAATCCTGAGGGCATCCGGGCTTAGATCGCGCCCAGTGATCGCCAGTCATCTCCAGCAGTACGAATCGTGCTGTCAATCGTCGTGTGTCCCCACCTCCGTTGCCAGTGTCCTACAGTGGGACTATGACCACGTCAGTGGACACACTCGCTGAGCACGTACGGGCCTATCTCGATCATCTCAAGGTCGAGCGCGGCCTGTCTGCGCACACGATCGCCGCCTATTCTTCGGACTTGGACCGATACCGGGAGTATCTGGGTGGTCTGGGCATCACCGAGCCGGCCCAGATCAACCAGGCTGTTGTCGCCGGTTTTCCCGTCTATCTGACCGGGCAGGGGTTGGCGGCCGCCTCGGTCGGGCGGATGACGGTGGCAGTCCGGGGTCTGCACCGGTTCTGGGCCGAGGAGGGCAGGTCTGCCGACGATCCCGCCCACGACGTGTCCCCGGTCTCGCCGGGCCGCCGACTGCCCAAGGCACTGACCCTCGACCAGGTCACCGCACTCATCCAGGCCACGGGCGGGCATCTCCCGGGAGCCTCGCCCGAACAACTCTGCGACCTGGCATTGGTTGAAGTCCTCTATGGCACCGGCGCGCGCGTCTCCGAAATCCTGGCTCTGACCATGGAGGACGTCACACGGACCTTGTCCGATGTGACACTGGGTCTTCGGTTGTGGGGCAAGGGTGGCAAGGAACGTGTGGTACCCCTGGGGTCGTACGCCCGGGACGCTCTTCGGGCATGGCTGGTCCGGGGCCGCCCCCAGGTGGCGGGATTGGCCACGACGGAGAGCCCGGCCGTGTTTCTCAACTCCCGGGGCAAGCCCCTGTCCCGGCAGAGCGCCTTCAACCGGATCGAAGCCTTGGGAACCCTGGCCGGGATCGACCAGCCGGTCTCGCCGCACACGCTGCGTCACACTTACGCCACCCACCTCATCGACGGCGGCGCCGATATCCGGGTCGTCCAGGAATTGCTGGGGCACTCCTCGGTCGCGACGACACAGATTTACACTCTTGTCACGGTGGACCACTTACGGGAGGTGTACGCCAGCAGCCACCCCAGAGCCCACTTCCCTCCCGATCAGCGACCACTGTGATTCCACGAACGTGTGGCCCCCGGTAGAATAGCCGAGATTGACCTCGCGACCGCGCGGGGAGGAAGCCGGGCAAGTGATGAACCTTCTGGACAGTATCCTCCACATGGGGGAGGGCAAGCTCATCAAACAGTTGCAGCACGTCGCCGACCAAGTGTCGGGGATCGAAGACGACTATCGCGAGATGAGCGACGAGGAACTGAAGGGGCAGACAGCAGACTTTCGTACCCGCTATGACAACGGGGAATCCCTCGACTCTCTGATGCCGGAAGCTTTCGCCACTGTTCGGGAGGCCTCCCGGCGCGTGTTGGGCAAGCGACACTTCGATGAGCAGATCATGGGCGGGGCGGCTTTGCACATGGGGACCATCGCCGAGATGAAGACCGGCGAGGGCAAGACGCTCGTCGCCGTCCTGCCGTCGTACCTCAATGCCCTGTCCGGCAAGGGTGTTCACGTTGTGACGGTCAACGATTACCTGGCTAAGTTCCAGTCCGAGCAGATGGGCCGTATCCACCACTTCCTGGGCATGGAGACCGGTGTGATCCTGGCCCAGATGTCGCCGGAAGAGCGACGGGTGGCCTATGGGGTCGACATCACCTATGGTACGAACAATGAATTCGGTTTCGACTATCTTCGTGACAACATGGCTTTGCGACTCGATGATTGTGTCCAGCGCGGCCACAATTTCGCGATCGTGGACGAGGTCGACTCCATCCTCATCGACGAGGCTCGTACCCCGCTGATCATCTCGGGTCCTTCGGAGGAGAACAACCAGTGGTACCCCGAGTTCGCACGCATCGCCGAATCCTTGCAGCGCGACGATCACTACGAGGTGGACGAAAAGAAGCGTACTGTCGCCGTTCTGGAACCGGGCATCACAGCCGTGGAGCGCCGGCTGGGCATCGACAATCTGTACGAGTCGGCCAACACCCCCCTGATCTCCTTCCTCAACAACGCGCTGAAGGCCAAGGAACTCTACAAGCGTGACAAGGATTATGTTGTCACCGATGGGGAAGTCCTGATCGTCGACGAGTTCACCGGGCGTACTCTGATCGGACGGCGCTATTCGGAGGGCTTGCACCAAGCCCTGGAGGCCAAAGAGTCGGTCGAGATCAAGGCGGAGTTCCAGACCCTGGCGACCATCACTTTGCAGAACTATTTCCGCATGTACGAAAAGCTGTCCGGCATGACCGGCACGGCCAAGACGGAGGAATCGGAGTTCCAGAAGATTTATGGGTTGCGCGTGCTTCCCATCCGTACTCACCTGCCGATGATCCGCGAAGACAAGAAGGATTTTGTCTACCGGACCGAGACCGCTAAGTTCGACGCCATCGTGGCCGACGTGGTCACCCGCAACGACAATGGACAACCAGTTCTGATCGGTACAGCGTCGGTGGCCAAGTCCGAGGAACTGGCCCGCCGGCTCAAACTGGCGGGGGTTCCGCACCAGGTGTTGAACGCCAAGCAGCATGCCCGTGAGGCCGCCATCGTGGCCCTGGCCGGTCGCAAAGGGGCAGTGACAGTTGCCACCAACATGGCAGGCCGTGGTACGGACATCATTTTGGGCGGTAACCCGGAGTTCCTGGCCGACGCCCTGCTGCGGGAACGCGGGCTGGATCCGGTGGAGACACCGGAGGAGTACGAAGCCGCGTGGCCGAAGGCCGTCGAGGAGATCACCGAGCAGGTCGCAGCCGAGCATGACGAGGTGGTCGAGGCCGGGGGGTTGTACGTCGTCGGTTCCGAGCGTCACGAGGCCCGCCGAATCGACAACCAGTTGCGCGGGCGTTCCGGACGTCAGGGAGACCCGGGGGAGTCGCGTTTCTACCTGTCTTTGCAGGACGACTTGATGCGGTTGTTCAAAGGCGACATGGTCGATTGGTTCATGCGGGCCCTGAAGGTGCCGGATGATGTGCCGATCGAGGACAAGAGGATCACGAAGATGATCCAGAATGCGCAGGAACAGGTCGAGGCCCAACACTTCGACACCAGGAAGAACGTCCTCAAGTACGACGACGTCATGAACCGCCAGCGCTTTGTCGTCTATCAGGACCGCCGCCGCGTCCTGGAAGGGGCCGACATTGAGGATCAACTGCGCGAGACGGTCACCAAGGTCGTCACCGAGTACGTCGAGGGCGCCACTGAAGGATACGTCGAGGACTGGGACCTGGACCAGTTGTGGGCGCAGATGAAGACCTTGTACCCGGTTAAGGTGAGCGAGTCCGACTTCACCGACGACGATGTCGACCAGAAACAGCTTGTTGAGACGTTCGTCGAGGACGCCCAGGCGGCCTACGACACCCGTGAAGAAGAGGTGGGGGAGGAGACCATGCGCGTGATCGAGCGGCAGGTCTTACTCACCGTGATGGACCGCAAGTGGCGCGAGCATCTCTACGAGATGGACTACCTCAGGGAGGGCATCGGGCTCAGATCCATGGCGCAGCGCGACCCGCTGATCGAGTATCAGCGCGAGGGCGCGGGCATGTTCGCGGAGATGATGGATTCCGTCATGGAAGAAGTGGTGTCGTTCCTGTTCCGGATCCAGGTGCAGAAAGCCGAACCGGCTCCGGCGCCCGAACCGGAGACCGAAGAGGCGAAGACGCGCCGCGAGATCCGTCGCAAGGCTCGTCAGGCCCTCGCCGCCGAAGAGGCGGCTGCCCGCTCCGAGATCAATATCACCGCCAATGGTGTCCTCGCTCCGGTGGCCCAGCGCAGCGAACTGGTCATGAAAGCTGCCCCGACCGTCCAGTCAGCTCAGACGGCATCCTTGCGCGAGTCGCGCCCAGGGGCCTCGGGACGGCGCAACAAGAAGAAGCGCTAGTCGGCCCGTCACCAGGTTTGTCCAGCCAGGTCGAGTTGCCAGATGGTCACCCCTGGTCATGGGTTCGGGCTTATCCCATGACCAGGTCGGTGCAGACCCAGTGGTCGTCGCGCTGGGTGACCCTCAAGGCGGCTGCGTAGTCGAGATGATCCGTACTCAGCCTGATGGTGACTTCGGCGGAGGATTCGGATCGGGGTTGGACGCGGACCGAGGCGAGGCGGACACGAGTTCCCTGGAGTTTTGGCAGGCGTTCGGACAACACTTTCACACAAGACGGGTCGAACCAGGTTTCCACGTGGCTCAGGCGCCGCTGGCCGTCGAGAGTTTCGGCGATGATGTGGGCGAACCGTGCCGACACCATGCGCAGGGTGCGGTGACAGTGTCTGAGGATGGTGGCATCTGTGACGTGCGGATGCCCGGCGGACGGTGGTTGCGTGTCAGTGTGGGTGGTGTCGGACCAGGTGACGGCTGGGATCACAGTGTAGGCGGCAGACGGGTCCTGGCCCACGAGTGGTGACGGGTCTTGGATCAGACAACTCAGCCCTGTTTCGGGGTCCCACCTCCAGCCGGGAGGTTGAGACCCGGTGCCGACCAGCAGGGATGTCGGCGTGGATGGATCGCGCATGGATCCACTCTCCAGGCTTGCTCACCTTCTTCGCAATGGGGGAGGACCGAAGCTGTGGATAACCTCAGGGGAATTCTCCGAGCAGGTGACGTGATGCTGGCCGTCGCCGGATCCAGCCTCGGTGCCGCGCTCAATCAGGCGTGGGTCTCCTGGTGTTCGGCCAGCCACTGATTGCCCAGGACTTCTGACGACTTGACCAACTTCTCCAGGTATGACTCAGCCATCTCTTCCAGCTTCTTGCCGAAGATCGGGATATTGACCGTGAAGTCGGCGTCGTAATCGATGACACAACCGGTGGGAGTCGGATGCAGGTCGAGTGGGCCGTCCAGGGCGGCGGGCAGTCCGGACAGGGCGAAGATCATCCGGCCAGTACGAGACCCGTCTTCGGCCGCGGGCTGCCAGGTCAGCGTCTCAATGATGTCCATGGTGGGGCCGAGGAACATTCCGACGCCATCGGGCGAGGCGACGGTGAGGGTCGCTTGGAGCCCCCCGTCGACGAGTTCGGTAGTCACCTTCTGCGCTTCGAGTTTTGTGCCGAGGAACTTCGCGAAGTCAGGATTGATGAGCATCTTCGCGACCGGGTCACACGGTGCGATGTACGTCAGTGAAGAAGTGATCTGCATACCCCTATGCTAGACTACCGAAGTTCTCTTTCAGACCCCCACATCGTTTTTTCGCTTCGCCGCGGACTGTGATGGGGACGCGGAGAAAAGAAAACGACTCATGTGTCCCCAGTGACTCTAGGAGGCCGCGCGTGGAGATGGTTGTGGACGGTGTGTCCGTTCATTACGAGGTGCAGGGCAGCGGCCCGGCGGTCTTCCTCCTCCACGGCTGGGGTTCCAATCTAACATTGTTCGACCCCGTGGCCGAGATCCTTGCCACGCAGTATCGAGTCGTACGCCTGGACTTCCCCGGTTGCGGGACGAGCAGTGAGCCCAGTCAGCCTTGGGGGATGGATGAGTACGTCCATTTCACCGCCAGTTTCATCTCCGCCATCTGCCAGGCCGAGTCCTCGGAGTCCGACGAGTCCGGAGGGACTTCTGCGCAGCCGATCATCGTCCTGGGGCACTCGCACGGCGGACGGGTGGCCATCCGCCTGGCGACTGACCCGGGCCTGCCTTTCACGGTTACCAAGATGATCCTGGTGGACTCGGCGGGCATCCTGCCACAACGTTCCTTGTCGTACCATGTGCGCGTCAGGTCCTACAAACTGGGCAAGGCGGTTCTGCAGTGGAAGCCGGTCGCGACCCTGTTCCCCGACGCACTGGCCAGGTTGCAATCGACGATGGGGTCGACGGATTATGCGGCCGCGTCACCGGTGATGAGGGGTTCGCTGGTCAAGGTCGTCAATGCAGATCTGCAACCGCTCTTGCCGCGTGTGCGTGCTGAGACCTTGGTGGTCTGGGGGGAACTGGACGCCGAGACACCGGTGTCGGATGGCCGGATCATGGAACGAGAGATTCCAGGATCCGGATTGGTCGTCCTTCCCGGCGCGGGCCACTATTCCTTCTTGGATCAGGCCTATACTTTCGGGAAGGTGCTTGAGTCCTTCCTCCAGATAGGCTGAACATGTGGGTTGTC
>WREX01000075.1 GCA_009779115.1 Propionibacteriaceae bacterium | reverse complement strand
TGTGCCGGCACGCTGACCCGCCGATCACCGCTCAACAGACGTCCAGTCTGCCCTCACGGCGACCGTCGGCTCATCGCACCCCCACAGTGTCGCTCGCGACGCCAGCAATCGGTGCATCCGGGCATGGTCCTAGTGAACCTGGTGATTGTGCAGTCATTCGAGGTCAAGGCCAGGTTTGGAGTACTCCGCCAACTTTTTCTCGTAGGCGAGTTGGACTTCCTTGTCGAAAGGGAGGGTGCCCGTGTGGGCTCCGAGTTTTTCGAGCAGGTGCTTCGTGAAATCAGGGTTGGCGATCAGCAGGGGTCCCAGGAGATACGTCGCGTACACACTAGGCGTGAGGATACCCTCAAGCGTGGTGTCCGGGTTCAGACCCACACCCTTGACAACAGTGAACAAGGACATTTGTGGATCATAGGGGTACGGCATGATCGCCAGATCGTTCCCGTCCTTGGTGGTTTCTCCACCAAGGAGCGTTGCCGGGTCTCTGGAGCCGTCACCAGTCCTCGCCGTCTTTGTGATGATGCCACCCTCGGCTCCCGGAGAACTGACGCCACCTGCCTCAACATCCGTACCTCTGCCGTACAAATCGGGCTCATCCACATAACTATGCGAGAACCGGCTGGTGTACCCCACGATCTTCGCGCCCAGGAAATCGGCGAGGATCAACGAATTGAAACGCCGGGGTGTCTGGCGAACAGCGTGCAGGCCGAACAATCCGAGAGCTTCCTTGCGCGAACCATCCTCGCGCTCGATGTAGGTGCCGACAAGCTCCAACGCGTTGCCAGTCAGCAAGAACACAGTGCGCTCCTCGTCCATCAGCGACCGGATCCGATCCCGATAGGGCGTCAGAAGATCGATCACCACCTCCTGATTCTGTTCGCTCATCGAGCACAGGTAGACAAGATCGATGTCCTCGCGGACGAATGAGGGCTCGTCGGTCAGGCTCGTCTCGATGAACTCGGCCTCGGGCAGGCAGCGACGCAGATACATCATGTTGGCCTTGTCGCCATACAAACAGCACACTTGCGGATAGAGGATTTCGACTCTCATCGGCCTGCCTCCAAAGACTGGATGACACCGGCTTTAACCTTCATCGCGATGTCCACGGTGGAGGTGTCATACAGGACATAGACCGCGTCGACGTCGTGGGTGAGCACGTGGTTGGGCGCGTCCAGCTCCTCCTCACAGCACACGATTCTTTCCTTCGGCACACCGGCAAGCAGCAACCGTACTTGATGGTCGTAGCAACGTGGCCCGCAGGCCAGGACTTGGACGACCTCAGGATCGTTGAGAAACTCATAGTCAGCGTCGTAAATCCAGCCGATGTACTCCACGGAGTTCTTGCGATCGTACCAATCGTCCATGATGAGGATGACGACCTTGCGCCCGGGCTCCTGGCACACGTAGTCAAGGGTCCGCGAGCAGGAGACGCAACTTTGGCCCTTGCTCATGGCTTGGACCACGCGGACAGACCCAACAGTGGTTTGCTTCAGACGGGTGTCCGGAACGCTGAGACGGGCCAGGCCGGTTTCGATCTGGGTCTTCGTCAAGCCGATCCGAGTGAGGGCCACGATCGCGGCCAGTTCGTTGTAGACGTTGAAAATTACCTTGTTGACCAGGGGGTACGAATGTGTCGTCTCCCCATGCTCCACGCTCATGGTCTCGTCGTCACCCGTGACATGACGAACCACGAAATCGGGCGCCGGAGACGAGAACCCACACGCTGGACATGTGGCATTGCCGATGTGGTGATAGCGCAAATGGCCGTACTGGAGTGTGGTCAGACAGCGCGGGCAAAACGAGTAGTCAGCCACGAGATTGACGGACTGCGTCACGTCCCCCTCCACCTCAGTGATCCCGAAGAAGACCCTCTCGTTGCCCGCGCGCTCCCCCAGGCGCGCCGAACACAAGTCGTCGGCGTTCAGGATCAGCGTCGTGTCCTGGGGTGTGTACGTATCGATCACGTCGAAGATATAGTCCGGATGGGCATTGCGCTTCAGCGAGTCCCGGAAGAGATTCGTGACAACCAAGAAAGTAGGCTTGACGTACGGCAGGATCAGGCGCGAGGCCCGTTCGTCGACCTCCAGCACACAGGCGTCCTTGATGGCAGTCCCCCGCCAGGAGACGCTGTTGGTGAGCGCCGCTGCTATGCCAGGCGCAATATTGGACCCGAGGCGGTTGGTCGACACCGAATAGCCGTTGGCCATCAGGACATCGGCGATCATGTTGGTGACGGTCGTTTTCCCGTTGGTGCCCGTCACGCACACGCACAGCGGACACCGGGCAATCAGCGCCAAGTAGTCAGGACAGATTGCCAAGGCCACCAACCCTGGCGCGTTTGAGGCGTTGCGCCCGAGCATGCGAAGAAGACGGTACGTCATTTTCGACAGCACAAGTGCGATATGCACCCTCAGTGACGACATCAGACTCTCCATGTGTACGCGGCGGACGCAGGTGACTGCCCCCTCCCAGCCGCGGCGACCCGGATCGGGCGACCTGGCTGAGCCCAGTGTACTGAATCCATCCGACAAGAATTCCGAATCCGCGCAACCACCAGTGTAGGCAGTGTCGTCGATCGTCCCTCAGCCGTACATTGGCCGTACCGTTTCTCGTGACAAATAAGCGAAGGTCTGTGGATCGTCGCTGATCCACAGACCTTCGGCCCTGGTGAATCGCTATCCCACCAGGTTGTGCTCGATCCTCCTTTCACACTCGACGTTAACTTCGTTGTGTAACACTGAATGTGCCACCTCCTTTCTTAACTGACGTGATTTCCTCTTCGCACAATGTTTGTATGCGTCCTCCTTTCTCTCGTCAGTTTTATTGCGTCGTGTCCGTGAAAACTCCGGTCCATGGCCTCGGGAACGGGTCCGGTTTGTTGACAGCCTGAATCGGCGTCATGAGTCCATCGGGACGTACGGCTTCAATTGACCGAATTGCCAGTACGTCGAGGCGGTGTCTCGCTACATCCATGCCCAGTGGCTTCGGGTTATACGACGGTCTGCATGGCCTCGTCGGCCAAGCTCAAGATGAGCCCAGTGGTGACAGTTGGCATCCACTCGCCCATCAGGTCACCCGCCAGATCCGCCGGATAGATGAACCCGATGTTCTCACTCGGATTCGAGACATCGTCGTACCCATCCCGGACCCCTTTCCAGACCCTGTCTGGGTAGTCGGGATCGCGAGGGAATTGGTCGTACGGAAATCTGTTGTGGGTCGTGGGATCGGCCGATTGCCCGACCCATGTGGCCGGCGGTTCGACCGAAGTCCTCTCAGATGCAGGCAGGCCAACGCTGTTTGGCGACACCTCCACGGCATCTGAGGCTCCAGACAAGGAACGTTTTGATCGAGACATATGTCACACTCCCCATTTCGGTGGATCTGGACAACTCTCCAACACGCAGTACCACTACACCATTGATCTCCGACGCAAGGGGGGAACTACTGCGCATCAATGGGTCACCCGTTAATTTGTATCATGAATATATCACGTAGAAAGATGCCAAAGTCCTTTAATTATTCTGAGATTTTCTCATGGTATCTACGCTTGAGAAGGGACTATGTTATGGAATTTATTCGATGACAATCAGCGATAGTGCCAGGGTCTCGTAGCCTGGATCCGTTGGAATTCTTACCTGAGTTCGGCGTGTCAATTCAGCGACCATGAGTACGGCCTGCTGGCCCGGCGACAATGACGGGCGGTGCTGAGGGCCCCACACGCAGTGTGACAGAGATATCCCAGGAGGGACGATGCCCCGGACGACACTAGTCCGAGAATCGTCCCCCCCGGTACCTGACAAAGAGACTCGAGAGATGACAGACACGGTCTCTTCTGGTGAGGGGAACATCTAGGGGTGGAAGGGGCATGGACAAGGAGTGAGCCGTACCTTTCTCGAAGGTGACGAATTCCCGGACCACAATGGTCCGGGAACCGTCGCCTCGGTTACCTGACAAAGAAACACGAGAGGTGATGGTCTCTGGGGGCGATAGCAACATCAAGGGGGGTGTATCCGGAACGTCGGTGGGGATTGGGGGGGAGGGTTCCACCGACGTTCCGGCACATTGTGTGTGACCCAAGAGATTGGCCGCGAGAGGGGGGAGGGTTCACGACCAACCGCTTTTCTTGAGTCCCACATCCCAGAACGAATCCTGGGATTTGGTGTCACTCAATACAACGGCAGACCCCCTCCCGTTATTCCCGAGTTTCTCAGATTTGTTTCCACACAGGCCGGATGCTGGTCTCAAAAGTGACCAAATTCTCAGGATTAGAGAGGTTGTATTACCTTGTCAGATCATGAATCTAGTGTCCCGGTGCAACCTGTGAAATTCATTGAAATTCATCAACAGAATCCCTGATAACCAGGACAAAGCACATGCTTGCGGTCGGCGGTAGGTCCCCCGCTAAGCCTGAATTCACCGATCGCTTGCGTCGCGAGCCGCCCTATCTGAGTGTCATCAGTGGGTACGCACTGTTCACGCGTACCCCCGACCCTGAGGGAACTCACCCTCCCGTACAGATGGGTGCACTGGGCATAGTGACAACGCGAAGGCAGACTGGACGTCTGTTGAGCGGTGGCGATAGGGCCAGGGCACCCATCTAGGGTTGCGCAGCAGCAATGGATCGATGGATTCAGGTTAAGATGAGATAGTGAGTATTCATCTCGGGATGGTGACGGTCGACACACGCGACTCTTACCGCCTGGCCCACTGGTGGGCCGAACAACTCGACGGGACTTTGTCAGCATATGGCGACAATGGGGCACTCGATCCCGAGTCGCCCGATTCCCGGGGGGCTTTCTTCATCGTGTCGGTCCCGGATGGCGTAACGCTGGGCTTTCAGCAAGTGGATGATCCTACCGAGGGCAAGAACAAATTACATCTTGATTTCAAGTGTGCCGACCGCATGGCAGAGGCCGACAAACTGGTCGCTGCCGGGGCCACGCTCCAGTATGAGATGCAATGGTGGTTGACCCTCGCAGACCCAGACGGTAATCTTTTTTGCGTCACTGATCTTGAGTAACATAAGGATTTCATATAATCTTACATATGCTTGCGGGGACGATTCCAACGCTCGGGGGGGTATTGAGCGCCAATCGTCCCCGCAGGGACTATCAGGGGACAATCACTCATTTCGCCGCGTCAGCACTCGCGTATCGGGCTGGTTCAAGGTGTGACGCCCGCCTGCGTACAAGGCCCACGAACCACCGGTCACGTACCTGACAATCTCACAGTACGAACAACCGCCCGATTCCTGACGCGAAAAGTCGCAGTCATGAATCGGGCGGATTCTTCGGTTGTGGCCGGATTCTTTCAATTCAGTCCTTGGCCTGAATGTCGGCTCAGCCTCCGGGGTTTCTGATCAGGATTCGGCAGACACGTGTTCAGCCATCTGAGCCCGTACCTCATCCATGTCGAGGCCGCGTACGGCGTCGATCAACCGAGTGAAGTCGGGGCCGCGCAGTGCGCCGGGCTGGGCGAACACGGGGATGCCATCGCGGAAGGCCATGATGGTCGGAATCGAGGTGATCCCCAGATAACCAGCGAGGGCATTTTCCTTCTCCGTGTCGATGGAGCCGAAAGTAATGTCGGGATTGTCTTCGGAAGCCTTTTCGAAGACGGGCTTGAACATCCTGCATGGCGCGCACCATGCCGCCCAACAATCAAGGAAGACGATACCGGGGAGTTCTGTGACTGACTGGAAAGAGTCCTGTGTGATGGTTAAAACAGACATGCCGTCACTATACCCCAGGGGGTATACACTGTCCATCTTGTCGCACTGAAGGGGCTGGTCAAGGGGCTCAGAGGCGTACTGACGACTCCTCGATCAGGCCAGGGACAAGAAGACTCGTTCGAGGCGGCGGGTGTCGATTTCGCCGGAACTGTCGGAGATCAGGCATTCCTTCAGACCCATGGTAACGATACTGAATCCGGCCTTGTCGAGCGCCTTTCCCACGGCGGCGAGCTGGGTGAGGACCTGCTCGCAGTCACCGCCTTCTTCCAGCATGCTGATGACACCGGTCAGTTGTCCGCGGGCACGCTTGAGGCGATTGATGACCGGCTGGCGGGAGTCTTCAGGCAATTGCATGGCGTTCATTCTACCCAACCAAGCGGTTACCTCGAATGCACCGATTCATGGCTGCTCTGCGACCCTGTGCCGGTACGAAGGCGCCAGGGCACATTCCCGTCCTGAATTTTATGTCGGAGGGCGGTTGTAGCATGGTTGCGTGCGAATGGTGACACCTGAATCTCTGCGGGACACGGCGACCGGTGTGAAGGTCGGCGTGCTGACCAGTGGCGGAGACGCTCAGGGAATGAACGCGGCAGTACGGGCTGTCGTGCGGACGTGTTTGTTCGCGGGAGCCCAGCCGTACGCCATCATGGAGGGCTACCAGGGGCTGACCGTGGGGGGTGCTGGGATCAGGCCCTTCGCGTGGGACGACGCGTCCGGGATTTTGAACCGCGGGGGGACGGTGATCGGGACCTTCCGGTCGCGGGATTTCCAAACTCGTGAGGGCATGCTCAAGGCGGCATGCAACCTTGTCACCCAGGGGATCGATCGTCTCGTCGTCATTGGTGGCGACGGATCGCTGACCGGGCTGGACGAGTTCGCGTCGCACTGGGGGTCGCTGTTGGACGACCTGGTGGCCCAGGGCCGGATCACCGACGATCAACGGCAAGCCCATCCACGGTTGATCCATGCGGGGCTCGTCGGGTCTATTGACAATGATCTTGTCGGCACGAGTCTGACCGTCGGTGTTGACTCGGCCCTGCACCGGATTCAGGAGGCCATTGACGCGATCGCTTCGACGGCTGCCAGTCACCAACGGTGCTTTGTGGTGGAGGTGATGGGCCGCAACTGCGGTTATCTCGCCTTATCAACGGCTGTTTCGGGGGGCTGCGATTACGTACTGCTGCCGGAATTGCCACCTGAAGATGGCTGGGAACAGGCCATGTGCGACCAGTTGCGGCGCTCTCGGTTGGCGGGGCGCAAGGACTCGATTGTGATCTTGGCCGAGGGGGCGACGACTCGGGCTGGAGAACCGATTTCGGCTGAACACGTGCGGTCGACGATCGAGACCGAGTTGGGCGAGGAGACCCGCGTGACGATCCTCGGGCACGTCCAGCGCGGCGGCACACCCAGCGCGTACGACCGGTGGTCAGCCACCTGGCTGGGGTACGAGGCCGCGACCTATGTCTTGTCGGCGACCGGGGAGGAACCGGGCCCGGTGTTCGGGTTTCACGGGGAACAGGTCATTCAGGTCCCGCTGGTCCGCGCAGTGGCCGACACTCGCAGCGTGCCGCAATTGATCAAAGCGGGGAAGTACGACCAGGCCATGGCCCTGCGCGGGGAGGAGTTCGCCGACCTGGCCCGGATCTTCCAGGAGTTGTCCGACCCGGTGCGTACCCAGGCGAATCCAGCCGACTTGAGGATCGGCATTATTCATGTGGGGGCTCTGGCGCCGGGGATGAACACGGCCGCGAAAACTGCGGTGTGGCTTGGCATTTCGCGGGGATTCACGATGGTCGGTATCCGGGACGGCTTCCTCGGGCTGGCCGCGGGAGACATGACCGAGCTGACCTGGAAGGCGGTCGACGGCTGGAACCAGGAAGGCGGTGCGGTCCTCGGAACGCGCCGGCATGTGCCCAAGGTCGAGGAGTTGTACGCGATCTCCCGCAGCCTCGAATCGGCTGGCATCCAGGCGTTGGTGGTGATCGGAGGGTGGAACGCGTACGCCGGGGTACAACTGCTCAACGACGAGCGCAGCCGCTATCCCGGGCTCCAAATCCCCATTGTGTGTGTGCCGGCGGGGATCGACAACAATCTGCCCGGCACGTCGATGTCGATCGGCGCCGATGCGGCCCTCAATGTGGTGGTCGACTGTATCGACAAGGTCAAGATGTCGGCCTCCGCCACGCAACGCTGCTTCGTCATCGAGACCATGGGGCGCGACTGCGGCTACCTGGCGCTCATGGGCGGTCTGGCCGGAGGGGCCGAGCAGGTCTACCTCCACGAAACGGGCATCACGCTTCAGGGCTTGCAGTCGGACTTCGACTGGTTGCGCAGCAGCATCGACACCCACGGCCGCTCGTTCTTCTTGGCAGTACGCAATGTACGTGCTAAAGCGAATTACACGACCAAGGTCCTGGCTCACATGCTCGACGAAGAGGGCAGGGGGCGGTACGACACGCGGACGCTCACGATTGGCCACATCCAGCAGGGAGGGGCGCCCACACCGGCTGACCGGCTGCTCGCGACACGGCTCACCGATGCGGCCATGACCCAGTTGGCCAGCCAGTTATCCACAGGTGACAGGGCAGTTCACTGCGTGGGCTGGTACGACAACGAGATTCGTCTGACCGACATCACCGAAGCGATGAAGAGCACCGACCGCAAACGCCAGCGCCCGAACGACCAGTGGTGGCTGGGCCTGAAGGGCATCCTCGACTGCGTCAACCGCGAGGTTGTCTGAGCAATCGCCCAGGTGGCAGATCACTTGACCGACTGCTGGTCACTGCCGACGTGGTGACTGGCAGACACCGTGATCCCCTGGGGCACGGACAATAAATCCGTCACTCAGCGCTGGTGGTGGAAGGCGTCGATGGCGACGATGTCCGAGAGGAGGGCGTAGGCCGTCTCGATCCGACCGGCGCCGGGGCCGGAGATTGTGACCTGGCCGAGGAAGCGTGTGTCGAACAGCAGGGCGTTGGTGGCGCCGGAAATCCCGGCCAGGGGGTGGGAGGAGTCGAGCATCTGGGGGGCGACCGAGACGGTCACCGTACCATCGGCAGCTTTCGTACCCTGGCCGATGAGCTTCCAGTGGGCGCCCTGCTGGACGGCCTGGTCGATCATCTCCTGGGTGATTCCCGTGATCCCTTCGGTGGGCACGTCGGGGGCGTGCAGATGCGCGCCCAACAGGTCGTTGGCAAGGACCGTCACCTTCAGGCGGACATCCGAACCACCGATGTCAGCCGTCGGATCGGCCTCGGCGTACCCGTACTGCTGGGCCTCCTTGATGGCCTCATCCTGCCGCAACCCGGCTTCCATGCGGCCCAGGATGTAGTTGCTTGTCCCGTTGAGAATCCCCGAGAATCCCCGCATCCCCACACCTTTGAGGGGGCCGGACGCCAGTCTGAGGACGGGGGTTCCGCTCATGACAGCACCCTCGTACTCAAAACGTACATTGTTCTTCGTGGCCAGGGCCTTCAACTCGTCGGCTGCGAAGGCGGCCGGGCCCTTGTTTGTGGTGCACACTGATTTGCCGGACTCCAGTGCCCACCGGACGTGCGACAGGGCTGGTTCCCCGTTGAGAGGGTTGGTGAAGGTCGCCTCCACGACGATGTCAGCCGGGCAGGTACGAATGAGCGTCTCGTTGTCGCAAGTGTCCACCCCGCCCAGGCTGGCGAAGGTCTCGCCCGGCGCCAGGTCCAGTGCCTGGGCCAGATCGATCCCACCGGCGTCGACAAGGGTGCCCCAGCGCAGGTCGGTGATCGCCGTCACCCGGATAGTGAAGCCAAGTTGTTCTGCCAGAGACGCGCTTTCGTCGCGAATGAGACTGGCCAAAGTACGGTTGACGTTGCCGAGCCCGATCAGAGCCAGGTCATAGTTCTTCATAGGTGTTTCCTTCTCCACTGCGTCATCCTATTATCCGCCACCAACCAAGGCCAGGACAGTCTCGAAGTTCAGAGTATGAGCCATCACAACTCACCATGGGCCACGCTCGGGTAGCATGGGACCCATTGCTCGCCCCACACGGGCGACACGATCTGAGAAAGGAGGATCACGGTGAGAGAACCAGTATTCCGCGGTGCCGCTACCGCACTTGTCACGCCTTTCACACCCACTGGGGAGGTGAACTATGAGAAGCTGAGCGAATTGCTAGAATTCCAGATCGCTGAGGGCATCGATGCCGTGGTCATCCTTGGCACCACAGGCGAGTCGCCGACGCTTCCTACCGACGAGCACATGCAGGTCATCGCCAAGGCTGTGGAATTCGTCCACGGGCGCATCCCGGTGATCGCTGGCGCGGGTTCCAACTCCACGGTCGAAGCGATCG
>WREX01000074.1 GCA_009779115.1 Propionibacteriaceae bacterium | reverse complement strand
TTAGCCCGTGCTGCAGCAAGTTCTCCAGCTGAGAGCGTTGGGATTGGCATAGTTGTCTCCTTTGCAACTAAATATCAAGGTGTTAGCGCTGTCTACCCCTCAAGCCCCACACACACTACTGAAATTAACTTTCACTCACCACTGTGTTCTTCGGCACGACCGTGATTCCATTGGGCGAAACGAAGAACCCTCTTTCCTTGTCGTGATCATGATTCACCCCAATCTCAACACGGGGACCCACTCTCACGTTCTTGTCCAATATAGCCCGGCGGACCACCGCTCCCTCCCCGATCTGACAACCGGCCAAGAGAACTGCCTCTTCCACCCGACTCCACTTGTGAATCATACAGTCTGGACTTAACACCGAACGATCGACGTCACCACCTGAAATGATGCACCCGGCCGACACGATGGAATCCTCCGCCGTCCCCCGAAGAACGAATTTGGCTCCGGGGGATTGAGCCTGATTAGTCCAGATCGGCCATTTCCGATTGTACAGGTTGAATTCGGGGTCGATGCTCACCAAGTCCATATGGGCTTCATGGTACGCGTCGATCGTACCGACGTCTCGCCAATAATTGCAGTCCTTCTCTGTTGCTCCGAGCATGTCGTTGGCAGTGAAGTCGTACACACCGGCCTGCGAGGCGCCGACGAAGGCGGGAACGATGTTTCCACCCATGTCATGACGGGAATTGTTGTCCCGGGCGTCCTGAATCAGCAAGTCGACGAAGGATTGCGTGGTGAAGATGTAGTTCCCCATCGACGCATAGCACTCGTCGGGAGAGTCGGGAAGTCCGGGAGGGTCGGATGGTTTCTCCAAGAACCTCGAAATCGTGCCCTGTGGGGTCGCGTCGATGATCCCGAACTGGTTGGCTTGCCACCGCGGCACGCGGATCCCAGCCACTGTCGCTGCCAGTCCAGAGGCTATGTGTGCGGTCAACATCTGCTCGACGTCCATCCGGTAGATGTTGTCGGCGCCGAAGACCACCACGTAGTCAGGTTTTTCATCTGTGATCAGATTCATGGACTGGTAGATGGCGTCAGCACTGCCCTGGAACCACTGCTTGCCGGTTCGCTGTTGAGCCGGGACCGTGGTGACGTACTGGTTGAGCAGAGTCGACATTCCCCAGGTGAGAGAAATGTGCCTGTCAAGAGAATGCGATTTGTACTGCGTCAAGACAGCTATCTTCCTCAAACCGGAGTTCACCAGATTGCTCATCACGAAGTCGATCAATCTGTACGTCCCCCCGAAAGGAACCGCTGGCTTCGCCCTATCCGCCGTAAGAGGCATGAGTCTCTTTCCCTCGCCTCCCGCGAGAACGATCGACAGGACATTTGGTCTGACTGCCATGCGCCTACGCTAAAGCCTTTTTGATCAGATGACAACTTTCTGCCCCCGATTCCGGGAAACCTGAGGTGAATTCTTACGATTCCACATTTTTTGGGTACGCACAGGCCTCCTTCTAGCAGTGCTGTAGGCCCGGGACCTGAAGACGATCGTGGGCGTTCTCACAGACGCCCTCCTCATCCATCAGGATCACGCATGTTGGGAATACCAAAAGATGCCAAGATGTGGGACGATGCCGTTATGCGCATATCAATACTCACCCGTGAATATCCACCGTTCATCTATGGAGGAGCTGGGGTGCATGTCGGACAACTGGTGTCCCACCTGGAACCCCGATGCGATCTGGTCAATGTCCAGTGCATGGGCGAACCTCGTCCAGGCGCCACTGCGCACCCAGAAACCTTCCCGACAGGGGCTAATGCCGCCCTGCGTGTGCTCGGCACCGATGTGGCCATGGCGGCGGCCGTGCCACAGGTCGACATCGTCCACTCCCACACTTGGTACACAAATATGGCCGGTTTGTTGACTTCCAAGATGCTCAACATCCCCCACGTCGTGACAGCCCATTCGCTTGAGCCACATCGCCCGTGGAAGGCCGAACAACTCGGAGGCGGCTACCGTGTCTCCAGTTGGGCCGAACACACGGCTTTCCTTGACGCCACCGCGGTGATCGCGGTTTCAGACGGGATGGCCCAAGACGTTCTCGACTCGTACACAGACTTGGATCCCGACAAGGTCTTTGTCGTCCGCAATGGCATCGACACCGATGACTTCTATCCCGAGCCTGACACGACCAAGCTGGTCGAACTGGGGATCGACCTCGACGCTCCGCTGGTGGTTTTCGTCGGACGCATCACCCGCCAGAAGGGCTTGGTCCATCTGGTCAGAGCTGCCCAGCAATTCGACCCAGACACCCAGTTGCTTCTCCTGGCCGGCGCGCCAGACACTCCTGACATCGAGCAGGAGTTCACTGAGGCCTTCTCAACGTTGAAGGCCACTCGCCACAACGTCACCTGGGTGGTGGACATGGTGCCCCGGCAAGACCTGAGACGAATTCTCACCCACGCGTCGGTGTTCGCCTGCCCGTCGATCTATGAGCCTTTAGGCATCGTCAACCTGGAAGCCATGGCGTGCCAGGCCCCAGTCGTGGCCACGAATGTGGGCGGGATCCCCGAGGTCGTCGTCGACCAGGAGACAGGACTTTTGGTTCCGTACGATCCGGCTCAGGCTGAAGATCCGCAGTACGTGTCCACTTTCGAAAGCCATTTCGCCGAAGCGGTCAATTCCCTGACTCGCGATCCCGAGCGCGCCACCGCATTCGGGAAAGCGGGTAGAAACCGCTGTATCGAAGAGTTCTCTTGGGACAGTGTCGCGGATCAAACCATCAACGTCTACCGGCACGCCATCCAGACCTTCGCCTCGTAGACGTGGGGCTTCCTCCTAGGACTGTTGGCCGACCACCGGTTTGAGGGCCTCGTACAGGCCAGTGGCTTCAGCGAGGTTCATCTCGACGACGAGACGGCCACCACCGTCAACGGGAAATCGCAGAAGAATGCCTCGGCCTTCCTTGGTCACCTCAATCGGTCCATCACCCGTGCGAGGTTTCATCGCTGCCATCGTGATTCCTTCTGTCGCTTAATGTGTTAGGTTCCATTATTCCAGATTCTGAGGCCACCAAAGCGTCTGGTTCGGCACGGAGTTGGTCTTTCAAGCGTGCGAGAACGGCATCGACGTCGTCCATGGCGTATCCGCGGGGAACGACGAGAAACCGAATACCGTCAAGATCTTCGGCAGTCAGCGGGCCAGGTGGCAATTCCAGGGGCACTTTGTCGACTTCGATGGGCCCGAACTGACCCAGGCCTCCCGCTGCCGCCACGGCCCCGAGCCCCAGCACCACGACTGCCAGGATCGCGATGATCCATTCCATATCTCACACCTTTCTCGCGGTGATGATGTCGACGACCTCGTCAAGGTCGTCCGTGACCGGGATGTCATCCACATCGGCGTCGCTGATGTAAGCGTCGGCCAGGACCCGGTCGCGCAGCCAGCCGATCATGCCCGACCAAAAATCTCGTCCGACGAGCACGATGGGGAAGCGTGTCACCTTTCCTGTCTGAATCAGGACAAGGGCTTCGAACAGTTCGTCCAACGTTCCGAAGCCGCCGGGCATGACCACGAAGCCCTGCGCGTACTTCAAGAACATCACTTTCCTCACAAAGAAGTACCGGAAGGTGATGCCCAAGGTGAGGTACGGGTTGAGCGACTGCTCGAAAGGAAGTTCAATCCCCAAACCGATGGACGTGCCGCCGGCCTCGAAGGCGCCGCGGTTGGCCGCTTCCATCGTGCCAGGACCACCACCGGTGATGACGGCGTATCCTTCAGCGGCCAGGCGTTGCCCGATCTCGTAGGCCATGGAGTACATCGGCTGATCCGGCGTGACACGGGCCGATCCGAACAATGAGATGGCAGGCCCCAGGTTCGCCAAATTGTCGAAACCTTCGACGAACTCGGACTGTATCCTCATCACCCGCCACGGATCACCGTTGCGCCACTCACCGTTGACGCAGTCGAGCAAACTCTGGTCGGCGGTCATGAGACCGTCGCGACTACGGCGCACGACACGCATCTGTTCCCGAATCAGGTAATCCTCGTCCACAAAATGTCAGTCTATCGTGCCAGTACGACTGGGCGGGGTGGTATCGCGGGAAACCAGATCGGAAGACGGAGTTCCCTGACAGGGATCACCACCAATCAGACGTGCACAATTCGGGGTCACAGGCAGTGAACATATCGCTGGAATCGAAGGCGCACACTCTTGGCTGACCCGTCTGCGGAACAACGTGTGGGCTGTGGTGAGCACTCCTCGCCATCCGCAGCCACGTCACCAGGAGCCTGGTGTCGTCAGCCATCCCGCGAGAATCTCCCGGCAGCGCATAACGTCGTCGAGGATGATGTGCTCATGATCAGTGTGAGCCAGGTTGGGGTCGCCGGGGCCGAAGTTGACGGCGGGAATACCCAGCTTGGCGAACCGGGCGACATCAGTCCAGCCGTACTTGGGGCGCACCTGGCCGACGGCGCGGACCAGGGACGACACAGGCACGCTGGTCAGCCCGGGACTGGCCGATTCGGCGCCGTCGAGGATGTCCATCTCATATCCGGCGAAGATTTGTCGAACCACCTGTTCGGCTTGGGCCAGATCCTTGTCCGGAGCGAATCGGTAGTTGACGATCAGATCGCAGCGGTCAGGGATGACATTGCCCGCCACACCACCTGAGACCCCCACCGCGTTCAGCCCCTCACGATAAATGAGAGAATCGATCGGGACTTGTGTGCCTTCGTAGCCATTCAGAATGGACAATGCTCCTGCCATGTCGTGGATGGCATTGTGGCCGAGCCAGGAGCGGGCCGAATGGGCCGCTACCCCCTGAGTGTGCAGACCAACCCGCAAGGTTCCCTGACACCCTGCTTCGATCAGGCTGTCACTGGGCTCCATCAGGATCGCCATGTCAGCTTTCAGGATGTCCGGACGGCGTACGGCCAAATGCCCGAGTCCATTCTTGACATCCTCGACTTCCTCGTTGTCGTAGAAAATCCAGGTGATGTCCGTATCCGTCCTTGTCAGCGAGGCTGCCAACGACAGCTGGACAGCCACGCCGCCTTTCATGTCGACACTCCCGCGCCCGAAGAGCGTCTCTTGCCCATCGACGATCTCAACACGGCCGGGCAGATTACCCGCGACAGGGACAGTATCCAGGTGCCCGGCGATGATGACCCGCCTGGCAGACCCGAAGGCTGTCCGCGCCACCACGACATTGCCCAGCCGGATCACCTCCAGATGGGAGTACGCCGTCAGCGACGTGTGCACCATGTCCGCTAGTGGGCCTTCTCCCCCGCTGACCGATTCGACATCCACCAGCGTCCTCAGCAATTCCGCGATATCCGCTTCACAATTCAACACAGAGTCAAGCCTAGTAGGCTGGTGACCATGAGTGCTCGGATAGCGTCAGGTGTGGGAAGTGCCACTGTTCATGCGACGACCGGGGTCTTGGACTGTTGGTTCCCGGCTCCTCACCTGGGTCCCGCAGATGCCAGCGACCCGGATGTCGGTGTTCCAGCTGACCCCACAGCCCAGGTCCGCTCGGTGCATCACGAGACCGTTCACATCGAGATCGACCTCAACGCCGCACCCGCCAGTGTGCCCGACGCGTACTTGAGACTTCATCTGTTATCCCACAGGCTGTGCCAGCCGCGTACTATCAACCTGGACGGGATCTTCTCGGTCCTGCCCAATGTCGTGTGGACCTCGGTGGGACCGTGTGCCGTGGAGGGTTTCGAAGCAGTACGGGCCCGGTTGCGCGAGCACGGACCGGTGACTGTCTACAGCGTCGACAAGTTCCCCCGCATGGTGGATTACGTCATCCCCAGTGGTGTGCGGATCGGCGATGCCGACCGGGTACGATTGGGCGCTCATCTAGCCGAAGGCACAACTGTCATGCACGAGGGTTTCGTCAACTTCAACGCCGGAACACTAGGCGTTTCGATGATTGAGGGCCGGGTGTCTTCGTCGGTGATCGTCATGGACGGGTCGGACATCGGTGGCGGAGCATCCATCATGGGGACGTTGTCGGGTGGTGGCCAGGAGATGGTCACCATCGGTCGTCGATGCCTGCTCGGCGCACAGGCGGGGGTCGGAATCAGTCTGGGTGACGACTGCGTCGTGGAATCAGGGTTGTACCTGACCGCCGGGACAAAAGTCACGTTGCCTGATTCCACCGTGCTCAAAGCGGTCGACATGTCTGGCCAATCTGGCTGGCTCTATCTCCGCGATTCGCTCACGGGCCAGGTGAGAGCACGACCGCGCGCAGGTCGTACTGTCGAATTGAACGCCGTCTTGCACCGCAACTGAGCGTGAGGAGGCTCCATGGCTCAATCCAATGGAACGCGGGCGGCGGTGACCGGATTGGTCGTCATCGTCGTGGTCGTGGCGTTGATCGCCTCGGGAGTGGGCTTCTTCCGCTGGATCACGACCTTATGGGTCCAACCTCCATCGGCGCCTGTCGTCCGGTGTGAGGCGCTGGTCAACGGCACGACGGCGGACCTCACCCAAGAGCAGGCGCGCAACGCCTCCATCATCGCTGGCATCGCCGCACAACGAGGATTGGCCCCCCGGGCGGTCTCCATCGCCTTGACCACTGCCTTCCAGGAGTCGGGCATCCGCAACCTCGACTACGGCGACCTTGATTCCCTGGGAATGTTCCAACAGCGCCCCTCTCAGGGGTGGGGCACAGCCCAACAGGTCATGGACCCGTACTACTCCACTGGCAAGTTCTTCGACGTCATGGTCACTGTCGACGGCTGGCAGAGCGCCGATATCGGCGCCATCGCCCAATCCGTCCAACGCAGTGGCTTCCCCGACGCGTACGACCAGCACGTCCCTCAAGCCCGTGTTCTGGCTTCGGCCCTGTCCGGACAAACCCCAGCAGCGTGGTCCTGCGTCGTCAGGAATCCGTCTAGTCCCGATCCCGACCAGTTGCTCCAAGCCCTCACCCAGGCTTACGGGTCAGCCATCCAAACTGAGTCCACCCCGGCGACGGAGGACCAGCCCGCGTCTATCACTGTCACTGCGTCCACCGACACCAATGCCTGGTCGGTTGGGGCCTTCGCCCAAAGCTGGGCATCCCAAACCGGAGTCAGTGCCGTGTTGGTCGGACAGTTCTCCTGGCAGGCCTCCCCCACAGTTTTATCCGGATGGATCGGCACCGAGGAGAGCACACAGAGTTCGACCACCGTGAAGATCACTTTTTAACCCGAATGCACCGATCGCTGGCGTCGCGAGCGACACTGTGGGGGTGCGATGCGTCGGCGGGTGGCATGAGGGCAGACTGGACGTGAAGTTGAGCGACGCCCGACGAGCCCGCGTGCCTCCACAGTGCTGCGGAGTAGCAAGGGATCGGATTCGGGTTGAAGACGGCCCTCCTGGCGGAGTGACTCAGTGTGATGTGACTGTCGCGGCGAAGTCGTCGGCGATGTCGCGGACGTGGTCCCAGTCGGTGTATTCGATCATTGTGGTGGGGTCGGTCGGCCCGTGGGTCATCGTCATGATCATCTGGATGGCGAGCCTGTCCAGTGTGTTGTAGCGCGGATACTCTAAAGCCCCGGCGACCACTTCCACGTGCGTCGGCTTCCACGGAATCTTGGCCAGGTACTTCCGGGTGTACAGATGTGTTTCAGGAGAGCGTTTCTCAGCAGTACGGGCGGTCAGCGACACAGTCACCATCAGCGTCGGAACCGAGTTGAGCCACCAGGCGTACCGCTGGATGAGCGTGTCAACGTCTGCCGAGAAATGCCCGTACCGTACCGACATGACCAGGACCAAACCGACGTACCTGGATGGATCCGGAGCACTCACCGGTGTCAGAGGCCGCACGTCCGCTGCAACACCCTGGGTACGCATCTGCTGGCCGATGGCCTCGGCGATCTTGATGCTCTGTCCGAAACGACTGCTGTGCAGCACGAGCACCCGCGGCGAAGATGTGGTCATGTTTATCCTCACTGATTCCAACGCCCGAAACAGGACGATTCACCGGATTATCCTACCGCGCCCGACAGGCCCGACAATGACGGTGTCGAACGACCGAACGGCGTCTACCCGCTGCGATTGTGTCGCCACAGTGTTACATGTAACATTATTTTCATGGATGTGACGGAGCGTGTCAGCACATATCGTGCCAGGATGAGAGACCGCGGGTTCAAACCTGTGCAAATGTGGCTTCCCGATACGAGGTCGCCCATCATCGCAGATCAAATCGCAGAACAGGGAGCGCGCGTCGCGGAATCGGACGGCCACGATGGCACGCTCGAATGGCTCGATGCGGTGAACGCGGACATGTGGGCGGACGAGCGTTGAGACGGGGTGAACTGTGGGTAGCGGTGGGGCCCGGGTACATGTCCAAGCCACGTCCGGTGTTAATCATCCAGGATGACCATTACGTACAGACACAATCAATCACGATCTGTCCGTTGACATCGCAAGACGCCGAGGCTGGTTGGTGGCGCACAGCGATTGAGCCTACTCAGGCCACCGGTCTGACAGTGACAAGTTACGTACAGATCGACAAGATCACCACCACCCGCCGTTCAAATTTGGCTCACTGTATCGGGCAGGTATCACCTGGTCAGATGTCTGATGTGAGCAAGAAACTGGCAGCCTTCCTGGGAATGGCTGGCTGACGAAGATCCAGTTCGCCGTAGCTCATGGTGTTTTTCATTCGTCTGTGGTTCGGCAGTCAACCAAGAGTCAGACCGTCACTTCTGACGCTATGGTGGCTGTGCCGCTCGGTATGGGTCAGTAGCAGCACCAACTTCGCAGGGAGCGAACGACGGGAATCGAACCCGCATGACCAGCTTGGAAGGCTGGGGCTCTACCATTGAGCTACGTTCGCAAGCCAGAAACGGGCAAGCCCGATTCGAGCGTGATCAGTGTAATAGAGAGCTGACAACCCGGTCAAGAAACCGGCTCCTGATCTATAGGCACACTACCCGGTGGTGACCGTTCCATAGGTCCAACTGTTGAGTCCACCCATGTCATAGACGTTCGTGTAGCCCATGCCGGCCAAGTCCTTGGCGGCCGACGCGGCCCTCACCCCCGATTGGCAGTAGACGAGAATCGTCTCCTTTTTGTCCGGCAATTGGGACGGAGCCTGTGTCTTGATCTCCGTGTTGGGGATGAGGATGGCGCCCTTGATATGCCCCGACGCGTACTCCTGCTCAGTGCGGACATCGACCAGGATGTACGAAGATGACTGATCCATCATCGTCTTAGCTTGTTGGGCCGTGATCGTTTTGTACCCCCCACCAGAGCACGCACTCAACACCCCCACTGCCAACACCACGCACACGACCATCAGCTTCTTCATAGTTGTCCTCCTCAGTGAGGCTTCATGATAACACCCCGCCTGAAGTCCCAGGAGGTGTCTTGGTCAATGGGGCCTCCCGACACCCACTGCGCCACCTCAGTGGCTTGGTACTCCTGGTCGTGTCCAAAGAAACCCGCGACAAGGTGGATGCCGCAGCAGAGCAAGCCAACATGAGTGTCAGCAAGTGGCTACGCCGGGCGTCATCGAGGAGAAACTTGTCGCTTAGCCTGGATGCAACTAGGCCTGTTAACGACCTATCTCCACCGTCTCCAAACGATTACTGCCCCTGAGATACACATCAGGTAGAGGATGCCGAGTTCGACTCCGCCAACTCCTGGCCCCAGGGATGATATGAAGGTGGCAGCAAGCAAAGGAAAGAGAAGGGCGCTCACGAAGAGGATGACGAGGACTAGGGTGCGGGACACTGGGCGAGGGTTGTTCATGCTTTCCTCATTTTCTGTCGGTCAACTGGTTGTATGATGTCGGCCGTGTGGGTGTGCGAAGGGGACTTTGAGGATGTGGGCCCATGCTGGCTTGGCTTGGAATTCCTGTCACCAGAAATCCTATCGAGATGGTCTTCTCAGAATATTCGGGAGATTCCATCCGGTCAATACATAATCTTTCGCTGTCAAATGACATTTCACGAAGTAATCGCGAGAAACTAGCCGCCCCAAGAGTGGGGCATTGCTGAAGAACTTGTTCGAACAATCTAGGGATCGTGCAAGAGGTAGGTTAACCGCATGGGAAACATGAATAATTGTTTATAGTCGGGGCGAGAGGACTCGAACCTCCGATCTCCTGCTCCCAAAGCAGGCGCGCTAGCCACTACGCTACGCCCCGGTTGACCAACCATGATTCTACGGATTGATGGGGGTCAGCGCTAATCC
>WREX01000073.1 GCA_009779115.1 Propionibacteriaceae bacterium | reverse complement strand
CTTCGAGGACGGGCGGACGGTTCAGAGCCGGCTCCCAAGGAGTGACGACGAAGGACGGATCGGGGTCGTTCAGCCACGACATCTCCTGGGGTGTGGCGGTCTGCTCGATCACCTTGCCCAAGATGACGGCCAAGTCGATGAAGTACTTGGCATTGGGCTTGCGCTCGGCCTCATAGGTGTCCAACCAGGCGGGATCCAACTCGCCGGTGATGACACGGCCCAGCTTCCAACCGAGGTTGTGTCCGTCGCGCATGCCTGTTTGCATGCCCGCACCAGCGAATGGCCTTGTCAGATGGCAAGCATCCCCGGCCAGGAAGATCCTGCCCTGGCGCCAGTGGTCTCCGATCTGGGCGGCGTGATAGTAGAACGCCCATTGATGGATGGACATATCGTCCTTGTTATGACCAATGGCTTCGAGCAAGGGCCACACCTGGTCCTCTGTCTGGTAGTCCGCCTCGGACTCTGTCGGCTTGAGTGTCATCTCCCAGCGGTGGGCACCGGCTGACAAGGCGATATCCACCACGGGACGCTCCTTGTCGCTCCAGAACGTCAAGAAGTCCCGGTCTGGCCACCAGCGCTTGGAGAAGCAGTCGATCACGATCCACAGACTGGGCATCGCGTCGCCGATCATTGTCGTGCCGATATGACGGCGAGTGAAGCTCTTGCCGCCATCGGCGCCAACCACATACTTCGCCCGTACGGTACGGGTGCCGCCTTCGGGAGTGGTGGACGTCACGGTCACGCCGTCCTCGTCCTGCTCCAACCCGGTGACCTCGTCGCCATAGTGAACGGTGATCTTGTCTCCGTACATCTCTTCACCAGCAGCCCTCAACTCTGCTTCCATCGTGGGCTGGTAGATGTTGTAGAACCGTACGTGGTGCCCCAGAGTGCTCTCCGGGTGCATGACACGCATGATCTCGGTGCCGTCGTAGGTCAGCCACCTCAAGCCACGTTGGGCTTCAATCACCTTGAGTATGCGGTCGGCGATGCCGAGATCCTGGAAAATGCGCACCGTCCAGTCGTTCACAGTGACGGCTCGCGCTCTGGGATAGATACTCTTTTCTCTTTCGAAGGCGATCACGCTGGCGCCTTGTTTGGCCAGCGTCAAGGTGGTGATGAGGGCCGTCGGTCCATAACCGATGACCGCCACGTCGGCGTCATAGTGACTTGTCATATGGATTCCTTTCGGTGATGTGGACTGTGGGTGGTTCAGTTGTTGAGTACGAAATCGGTCACAAGACGATTGAACTCATCAGCATGTTCCAACTGAGCCCAGTGGCCACAGCGATTGAACAGGACGGCTCGCGAATTCGAGATGTTTGCCGCCATGAACAAAGTGGACTCGAACGAGACCACTCGGTCGTCGCGGCCATGGATCAACAGCGCCGGAGCGGTGATCTTGGCCACGTCGAAGGGGGGGATCCAAATGGAGACCGGTGCTTTCATACCGGCCGCGATGACGTTGCGCAGATGTTCTGGCCGCTTCAGTGCTCCGGTAGAGCGCTGCTGGACCAGGTCGGGTGTTGCGAAACGAGGGATGTCGTACACCATCACTTCGACAAGGCGTTTCATCCCGGCAGGGCTGGGGTCGGAGTAGGCCTCATACATGACTTTGAGACCTTCTGTCGGCCCGCCGCCCGCGCCGAAGAGGATGGTTCCGAGCTTGATGGGAGCACCCATGGTGATCAGGTGTGAGACCCGTTCAGGTCGCTCGGCAGCCATCCTGATGGAGGTGTGCCCGCCCATTGAGTTTCCCACGAAGGCCGCTTTCTCGATGCCGAGGGCGTCCAGCAGTTGGCTGGCCACCTCAGTTGAGTCGAGCGTGGCGAAATCGGCCTCGCTGGAATCGCCCCATCCTGGCATGTCTGGGGCGATCACCCGAAAATGGCGTGATAGAGCCTCTATGTTGGGAGAATAGTTACTCCACCCCGTGGCACCGGGTCCTCCACCGTGGAGGAGGACCACTGGATGGCCGCTTCCGACTTCGTTGTAATGGATCGTCCAGTCTTTGGTCCGAACTTCGTGGGAGATGGTCGTGGGGTCGAGTGCCATATCTGATGCTCCTTACGCTTGTACCCTGGTGCACTCTTGCAGCCAGGCCAGTTCTCTGTCTTGGGGATGGTGGCCCCAGCTTTCGAGCCGGTCATAGGTCTGGAACTGCCAGGTCGCCTCATCATCGATCGTCAGGCCGCCCCAGCCGACTTCGAGTGCGAACCCGGAGGGAGTCTCCAGATAGAAGCTGAACATCTGGTCATTCGGATGTCCGCCCAGTGTCATCAAGAAAGGATGTCCATTGGACAGGCAACGATCCCAGGCTGTGCCGAAATCGGTACGATCGTTCACCTGCACCATGAAGTGGTGAATCTTCTTGTCATGCGGCAGTTCACCGAGAGCAATGGTGTGGTGGCGAGGGTTGCAGTGCAGGAACATGGCGTCGGCCACGAGACCGGGTGCGATCTCTTGCACGATGCGGTCGCTGATCCGGAAACCCAAGATGCCATGGTAGTAGTTCATGTAATCTTCGCGCTCGATCTTCTTCGTCAGGACGAACTGGTGTCCAGCCCCGCAGGCTCCGGTGAGGTAACCCCCGGGTACGAGTTCGGAACGGAAGGGTGTGGCGGCGTCGGCCAGGCCGGTGACCAATTCCACCCTGTTGCCCATCGGATCCGATGTCACCACGATCCGGTCAACCTTGCGTGAGGCGGCCAGCGCCGAGTCACCCTCGGTGGCCTCGAAACCACTCGCCTTGAGCTTGGCGACGATGGCGTCCAAGTCTTGATCATCGTCCACGGCATAGCCACTTGCCACCTGATCGTCGCCCGATCCCCTTTCGAACAACCACCGGTGTGCTTTTTCGTCTGTACGCAGGGACAAGCCATCTGCTGTCTTGCTCCCTATTTGCATACCCAATAGACCGACAGCTAGCCCCTCCCATGCAGCCAGGTCTCTTGTCTCATACACAACATAAGCCAATTCCTTGACACGTGCCATTGTGATGCCTCCTTCCAATGAGGTCTAATCGAGTGGGGACGACCGAAATTCGGTATGCCCCACAAAAATACGGCCATCGTCGCCCCAGTGAGGTTTCACAACTAATCTAGTCAACGTTGGCCCTCAAGAGCGCCAGGCTATCACCGGATTTGGCCACCGACAATGGCTCCAATAATCAAATACCCACTGTGCGGGACAATTTTGCTCGTACGTTGATGGGATCCGGTGTCAGAGCAGAGTTCTGCGGAGAGATCATTTCAATTTATATCTAAATAATGGTAGTCCTCCCTTGGTGAGAGACAGCCAGAACACCCGGGTAAAAACGACTGTCGCCACAGCCTGGCGGTATCGCTGGGATATCACAACGGTGTGGCCTCCCAGAGGTTTTCTCATGAACTACTCCATGCCGGAAAAAGCCAACGAGCGCGCAGTTTCCAGAAACCGCGCGCTCGTCAGGGGTGTAGTAGCAACTTGTGGCTCAGGGAAGGTGATAAATCGACAAAGTCGTTTCCCCGGCCCTGAGACGATCCATGTATCCGGCTTCCGCTGTCTCGCGCTCGATGGAGCGCTGGTTGACCTCGGCGACGCGGGCGGCGGGAATGACGACCAAGCCGTCACAATCACCGATGACCCAATCGCCACGGTTGATGGTCACGTCGCCCACAGTGATCGGCTCGCCCAGACTGCCGATGCCGTCTGGGTCTTTCACAGTTCCGCGGATGCAGACCCGCTCGGAGAACACAGGCCATCCGATCTCGATCAGACGCTCGGAATCGCGGACGCCACCTGCGATCACCAAACCCGCAAGACCCCGGGCCTGAGCCGCCACAGTCAGAATCTCGCCCCAGTAGCCGTACTCGAAGCCATCGTTCGCGGCGACGACCAGGACGTCGCCGGGCGCCGCGGCATAGACGGCCCGGTGGATCCACAGATTGTCACCGGAGGGCATGGACACAGGGAAGGCCGGAGCCGTCAACCGCATCGCGGGGGACAGCGGTTTGATGGCCGACGGCAGGGCGCCGATCCGGCCAGCCGCTTCGTGCGCGGTGGCCGAGGTGATGAACTCAGAAGCGGGTTCGGTCATTTTGCCTCCGGCCCATCGGAGCTGACGTGATGCTGCAAGTCGTGGTACCCCACCTGGCGGCGGGCCTCGACCAGCGGCATGCCCTGTTCGACGTATTCGCGGATGCGATCTTCAGCCTGCTCAATGCTCTCGGCAGCCTCCAGGACCGCCTCGATCTGTGAGGCAGGCACGATGACCAGTCCGTCGCCGTCGCCCAGCAGATAGTCGCCCGGCTCCACGCGGATTCCCCCGATGGACACCGGCACCTGGGTGGCCTCGACCTGAACACGGTCCTTGCCCGTACGCATGTAGTTCCCGCGTGAGAAGATCGGGTACCCCAGCGAAAGACTGCGACCGATGTCGCGGCACACGCCGTCGATGACTGTCCCCGCAACTCCTCGATGACTCGCTGTCACGGTGAGGAGGTCACCCCAGACGGTGGCGTCCAAACGACCCTGGTTGTCCAGGACGACGACATCGTCAGGACCCAGGTCGTCGATGTAGTCGCCGACTGTGCCGCGTACTTGGCCGATGGGGCCGTAGTGGAGAGTCCATGCCCGTCCGACAAGGCGAAAGTCTCGGTCGACTGGCTTGATGCCCAGAGCCTGACCAGGGATGGCCAGCTTATCCAAAGCGTCGGACACCCCCGATGTGCTGAGCGCCCCCAAGCGGGCGATGAGGTCTGATGTGGTCATTTTCCTGTTAACTCCTCGTAGCTCTTGCCCATGACTTCGGTCACGGGTCGTCCAGCGTGGATGGCTTCGGCCATCACGGCTTCGGTTGCGGCGATCTTCTCCGCCGCTTCGATGACCTCGTCGGCTCGTGCCGCGGGGATGAAAACCACCCCGCCCACGTCGGCGATCACCAGGTCACCGGGCTCGACTGGGCATCCTGCCATGTCGATGGGTTCGTTCCACGCCAATTCGGAGGTACGGCCGCGCGCAGTCATCGGCACGCCCATCAGGGCCCACACCGGGAATCCGATGGAATCGGCCTCGGCCAGGTCGCGAGCAGCGCCGTCGATGATCACCCCCTCGACTCCCCGGGCGCGGGCTGCCCGGGACAGCAAGCCGCCCCAGCCGGCACAGTCAGTACGCCCCTGATGAGCGACCACGATGACGTCGTCCGGTCCGGAGGCGACAACCGCGGCTGTGCCCAAGTGGCGGCCACTCGGCGCGGCTCCGGCAGGAGCGACACCCAGGCGTACTGTGACTGCCTTGCCTGCCACAACCCCATGTCCGGCCTGCGGCTTGAGCTGGGCCAGGGCCGCTCCGGTCACTCCGCAGCGGTCCAAGGCATCCGAGACAGCGCACGTGTCGAGACGGCGCAGCCGGTCAGTCAGCGTACTCATGCCAGGACCTCTGTCGCTGTCAGGCGGGGGAAGAACTTCTTGGCATTGTTCAAAAAGACGGTGTCGCGATCGGCCTGGGTCAGGAAATCGAAGCCTTCGATCACCGGGCGCAGTTCGTCGAAGGACTTGCCGGTCTTCGGGTTTTTGCCCGATCCGCTGCCCGGTTTCTCGGTGCCGAACAAGATGCGGTCCGAACCGACCGTACGGAACAACAACTCCAGGGCAAGCGGATAGTGCAGGACTGTGTCGAAGTAGAACTTGCGCAACTGGGACTCGAAGGGCTCCGCATCGGGGCTGCCGCCGAGGTGAGGATCGGAGTACTCAGCTTGCCAGCGACCCATCTGGTAGGGCACCGAGCCTCCTCCGTGGCTGATCATGACGCGCAGGGCCGGGTAGCGGTCGAAGACGCCCTCACGCAGCATCGACAAGATCGCGATCGACTCTTCGGTGATGAAGTGTTCGGAGTAGGTTTCCCGCTCGGAGAAGCACCCGGAAGAGTGGACGAGGATGGGAAGGTCGGCATCGATCAATTTCTCCCACAAGGGATACCAGTAGGAAGAGCCGAGTGACGGGGTCAGGCCGCGTCCCTCGGTCAGATCCGGGTTGAGAAGGATGCCGACGAAGCCCATGGAGACCACGCGGTCGATCTCGGAGAAAGCCACACTGACTGGCGCGTCCGGGGTCAGGGGCAGGCCCGCCATGCCGGCGAAACGCTTGGGATAATGGCTGATCGTCTGGGCGATTGCGTCGTTGTTGGCCTTGACCCACACGTCGACCAACCGGGTCGGCTGCATCGACGATGCCAATTGGAACGGCCTCGGGGAGATCACCTGCACATCGGTGCCGACAGAATCCATGATGGCCACGTTGTTCGCGGCTGCGACCTCGAGCTGGTCATCTGGAATTTTGAGCGAACTGAGCCGGAACCCGCCATTGGCCAAGAGCATGGTACGAAACGCGTACAGGGCGTCCGGTGCTACCAAGTGTGCATGAGAATCAATGATCATTCTTGTCCTCCAAGATAAGCGATTATTTCTAGTTGAATCAGGGTGGAACCGGCCAGGTCCGTCACCAGCATGTGACGGGCTGGACGGCTGTCAGGGTCAGGAAACATCTCGACCCACCTGGCGTCGACCGCGCCACGAATGGTCCGGTCACGCGCCAAAACTGTGACTTTGACAATGTCGTCGGTCGTCCCGCCGGCGGCAGTCATGACGCGTATGACATTATCAAAGGCTGTGGCAACTTGCGTGGCCTGATCATCAGAAACACTACCTGTAGCCGGATCCATCGGTCCGATTCCGCCCGAGACCAACAGCGGTCCGACGCGACTGGCTTCGGGAATCGGGATCCCCCCGTGGCCCAGTCCGTCCACGTCTATCGACCGGCGGCGCTGTGTTGCCATCGTGATCACCTCCAGGTCGCGAACGCCAGGCCGCAGCCCGTGCCCGCTTCGGTACGGATCAGGTCGGTGTACTCCCACCAATCCATCGTGGCGTCACCCATGGCGGCCCCGACCAGGATCCAGTTGCGGTTCTCGGAGGTGCCGCCCTGCAGCAGCTCGGCGGGAGTCGATGCCAGGTAGTCCCAATCCTTGCTCTGCAAGGCCTGAAGAGTGCCCAGATCGAGTTCCTCGTTCACAACGAAGTGGCTGAGTCCGCCCGAGGCGACCAGAGCGACACGAGCGTCGATCGGTGAGGCGTCAATAGCCTTGCGCAGCGCTCGGCCGACCTCGACACAACGCTTCGGGGTGGGCTGGTTCGGCCCGAAGAAGCAGTTGACGAGGAAGGGGATGACCGGCGGAGGGGTCGGGCTGAGCAGCCGGTTGAGGATGAACCCGAAAGCGTGGCCGTAGCCGGTGTTGCCCCCCAGCCAACCGACATCGACACCGTTGCCGGTGAGCTGATGGACCAGGTCGGTCGCCAGTTCTGGCGCGCCGGTGAAGGTGTGGGGCGTGTCTTGCCAGTACCCCTTGGTCGCTTCAATGAGGAAGGCCGAATCATGGAACATCGCGTCGCGGTTGTGGACGCCGGTCACCATGGTGGCGGCGCCGCCGACAGCCATCGAGGGCTGGTTGTCGGCCGAGAACATCTCAGCTTGGTCGTCGCCGACGATGATGACCACATCGGGAGCGGCTGCCTTGATTTCGTCGCGGAGCTTGTCCAGGGCTGCTTGGGCCTTCTGGTCGGCCGCTTCCCACAAGGCTTCGCTGCGGGAGGCGCGGTCTTGGTAACGATCGCCGGCACCGGCCAGCACGCCCGCGTAATCGCGCAGGACGCCGTCGCGGTCGAACAGCAGCGGGTTGGTGTGATCTTGCTCAGCGCGCTCCCACCACATGGACGTGGGTGTGCTCAGATGTGGAGTGTGGGACGTGCCAACTCCCAGTACTACGTGGGCCATTGTCATGATCCTTTCTTCAATGGTTCTTCCGAATTATCTATTCCCCCGGGGACACAGTGGCTCCGGTAGTGACGATGTCGACCTCAGGGGCGCCGGACCGGAAGGCAAGCTTCTCCAGCACCTCCTGAAGCCAGGGGCGATCCTCGTCGACGAGCGGGGCCGCCAATTCTGCCTGGACCCGTTGAACGCGCGGCTGGGCCGTGACGAACATCTCCCGGCCCGCGTTGGTGAGGGTGATCCAGCGGACCCGCCTGTCGTGCTGGTCTGTCTGAGTCGACAGGAACCCGATCTGGACGAGCCGGTTGACGACGGAGGACAGCGTCGCCTTGTCTAGTGCGGCTAATTCTGTCAGCCGCGAATGTGTGGTTCTGGTTTGGAGGCCGACCATGCGAATCACCGAGTGCTGGGGACCGGTCAATTCTTGGCCGAACTCTGCTTGCCAGTGCGCGGTGTGGGCTTGTTGCGCCCGCCGGATCAAGTGGCCGGGAGACGTGGTCATCTCCTGCCAAGCCGCCATGGAGATGTCTGCGCCTGACGGCGGCGTCGCCGACAGGCGGCAAAGTTGGCGCAGGAGCTGGATGAGCCGCTCATGGTCCTGTGATGGGACCGGGGCAAGGAAGGCGATCTGCGCCTCGGCGGCGAGAGGGGCTGTCTGCCTCAGGGCGATGGCGCCCGAAGCGGTGAGCTTCAGGAGGAAACGGCGTCGATCCCCAGGGTCTTGATATCTGAGGATCCAGCCGTCTCGCTCAAGTCTGCGTGCCACCCCTGTCAGTGTCGTCTTGTCGAGACTCGCGACACTGCCGACATCTTGCATGTCAGGCCTGTCGGTCCCGGCAACTACGGTGAGAACCGCGTACTGCGGAGCAGTAGGCACGGATCCCACCGTAGCCGCCCAGGTCGCAATGTTGGCCTGGTGACACCGCCTCAGGATATGTCCCAGTGTCCAGAATTGCGACACTATGAGACCTCCCTATGCTTGATCGGAGTGAAGCGCAGAGCTATTAGTAGGTATACGAACTATCCGTGAATCCGCTGTCACTTGACAGGGATCATGAACCCTGCGAAGAAATCGGAGAGTTCTTTGTAGGCATCCAAGGGCAGGATGTGGGCGACGTACTGGTCCGGCCTGATGACGACCAAGGCGCCCTGGCTGCGGTCGATCTCGCGGACGTCGAAGATGTCCTTGTCGCCCTCGTTGACGCCGCGGGTGAAGGCCTTCTCGTAGTCGTTGAGGCCCAGCGAACCCTTGACGGGCAGGAGCAGGGACGGCAGGTCCTCGGGCTCGAGCTCGTTGTGGCTCTGCTGAAGGATGCCACGTACGTCGAACACCGCGTCGATGTCAGCACCGGCGGGGGTGTAGCGGCGGATCGGGGAATCCGGGCTGTCAGCCAGCCACTGGCACAGAGCGCGCAGGCGGGAGGAATCCGAGGTGATCGGAGCAGCGTCGCCGAACGCGTACAGACGCCAGCGGCCATCGGCCTCGTGCGTGTGGCCCAGGTGCAGGCGCAGGGCGTCTGCCAGACGGGTCACCTCAGCGGAGTGGAAACGCATGCCGACTGTGAAGCCGTTCGCGAGCCTCTGGTTGGTGTCCTTGCCAACGAGCAGAGCGGCGGGGTAATGAGTGGCCACACCAGCGGTGTAGTACTCGACCTCTTGGAACCGATTGCGCAGTTGCTCGGTGGAGAAGGTCGTCCCGTCGGGTGCCTTGCCGTCGACCATCGGAGCCCACACCTTGTCGAATTCGATGAATTCATGGGCGAGGGGCATGCGCTCGTCGTTGTAGGTGTCGAGCAGGGAGACCGGGCTGCGGCCTTCGAGGACGGCAGCGAGCTTCCAGCCCAGGTTGAAGGTGTCCTGCATGGACAGGTTCATGCCGCCGCCGATCTTGGCGGAGTGGGTGTGGCAGGCGTCGCCAGCGGTGAAGACACGCGGGGAACGCTTGCCGCGCTCGGCGTCGGGGACGTCGTCGAAACGCTCTGTCACGCGCTGCCAGACCTCATAAATCGACCACCACGGGATTTCCTTGGGCTCGAAGGTGTACGGCGCGAACAGGCGCTTGGCCTCGGCGACGATGTCGTCCTTAGAGACGCGGTCGCGCGGGTTGTCACCGGGCTCAAATTCGCCCAGGTCGACGTACAGACGGGTCATGTAGCCACCCTCGCGAGGCAGGATTGCCAGCCCGCCGCCGGGAGCCTGGATGATGACCTTGCGACGGATGTCGGGGAAGTCGGTTGTCGCCAGGACATCCAGGACGCCCCAGCCATGGAACTGCGGGACGCCGATGAGCTTCAGGCCGAGGGCCTCGCGTACGGTGCTGCGAGCGCCGTCGCAACCGATGACGTACTTGGCCTTGATGACAGTCTCGGGCTGGCCCGGGAGGTTGAGCTGACGCACGACGACGCTGACTGGCTGAG
>WREX01000072.1 GCA_009779115.1 Propionibacteriaceae bacterium | reverse complement strand
TCGCCTCGCCCGATTCGCCATTGTCGTACGGATGGATCGTGGCGATGTGACGGAGCGCTGCCTCGGACTGTACCTGGACGAATTGTTCGTAGTACTCAACCTGGAAAACCGATTGGGCCGTGTCATGGACCTGCCAAACGATGATGGCGGCGATGATGACCGGGTTGCCCTGGGAGTCGTTGACCTTGATCTCGCGGGTCTCGAAGTTGCGCACCTTGACAGAGACGGTCCGCTTCGAGGTGAAGGGGTACGTCATGCGCAGGCCGGTCGCCCGGATCGTACCGACGTAATTCCCCAAGAACTGCAGGACCTTCGTCGACCCAGGCTGAACAACAGTGAAGGCTGATTGGAACAAGAAGACGAAGACCAGGCAGATCACCCCGACCAGGACCAGCACGTAATCCGGGTTGCCGTAGGCACCTCCAGCCGTGAACCCCGCATAGAGACAGTAGAGCCCGAAGACGACGATAATCAGCAGGATCACCAGGCCCAGCAGCCCCGGGATGGAGGGAGCCACCTTCTCATGAATGGCTTTCTTGGGCGATGTGATGTTCTGGTACGGCTGCCCTGGCGGGTAGGGAGTGCTCGTGGGTGCAGAAGGCATGCTCGGTGGCATGTTGGCGGGCGGGGCTGGGTGTGGGCCTGCCATGAAACCCGCAGGCGGCCCCTGCATACCTGGGGGTGGCCCCTGCATTCCGGCAGGTGTCGAAGGACCAGATGGTACAGGAGCGCTTGCCGGCGGCTGGAAGGGCGACATCGGGCCGTTCGGCGGCTGTTGGGGGTTCTGAGGAACCGGACCAGTGGGGGTTGTTGACGACATGGATACTCCTCGTAAAAAAACAGGCCAAGCCTGGTGGAACTATGATAGCGACCTGGGGAATCACTGATCCTCCATGCACCACCGTCCGAACCCCATCCCGGGCATTCTTCAAACCCCAACGGTTCAGGGCAGTACGTCTACGACAACCTTCACATGCGCTGTTCGAATCTCCTCCGACCTGACGCAAGACCGTCAGCACAACGAAAACCGGTGGACGGGCGCGGAGCAGGGGACGTGGGACTGACTGGTACCATTCCTACGAGTCTTCTGCGCATGCATATTCACACGGTGTTCAGACTCAGGTTTGAATCACCGACTCGCTGTCGGAGCGCAGCAAACATGAATCATTGGATCTGAGGTCAGTTCGTGTCACAGAGGTGACGCAACTGACCGGCGCAGGTAGGCTGGACCGTACGGCAAGCTAAGGAGTTCCTATGTCCCATGATGTGACCCTACCTGTACTGGGCGAATCCGTCACTGAAGGCACCGTTTCACGGTGGTTGAAGAAGGTTGGCGACGCGATCGCCCAGGATGAGCCGATCGTCGAGATCAGTACGGACAAGGTTGACACCGAGGTCCCGTCTCCCGTTGCCGGAGTACTTTTGGAGATCCGCGTCCCAGAGGATGAAACCGTCGCCGTCGGGTCAGTTCTGGCCGTCGTCGGGGAGAAGTCCGAAGCTGGTGCGCCGGCACCTGCCGCACCGGCCGCCCCTCCAGCGCCTGCACCCGCGCCCGCCGCCCCTCCAGCCCCCGCTCCTGCGGCACCGGCACCAGCTCCCGCGCCGACACCTGCCGCCCCTCCGGTTCCTCCGGCCCCTGTGCCTGCTGCACCGTCGCCCGTACCTCCGCCTGCGCCGGCACCCACTCCTGTCCCCGCGCCAACACCTGCGCCTGTTCCAGGTTCAGCGCCTGCTCCCGTACCAGCTCCTCCGGCACCTCCCGTTCCTCCGACACCTCCGCCAGTCGCGCCTGTCGTACCAACTCCCTTCGTGCCGGTGCCTGCTGCTCCAGCCGCAGCACCCGTACCCCCGTCCATTCCCACGGCGAAGTCGTATCTGACCCCTCCCACCGGTGCGCCTGTACCACCGGCTGAACCTCCGCGCGTACCGGCTGGCTATCTGCCTCCCACCCAGGCACCGGCCCCTGTGGCGCCCCCCTCGGGATTGGTTCCCCCTGCCCCACCGGCAGCCGGTCCGTACGGTGCCGCCGACCTGGCCGCCCCCGCTCCTCAACCTCCCGCAGGGCTCGACATCACGCCGTCTCCCTACGTGCCCCCAGTGGCTACTCACGAGCTCGCGGACTCCGTCACCGACTCGCCGTATGTCACCCCGCTGGTGCGCAAGCTCGCGGATGAGAACGGCATCGACCTGGCCACCATCCAGGGCTCCGGAGTCGGAGGACGCATCCGCAAGCAAGACATCCTCGATGCGGCTGGGCCGCAGGCCGCGGGTACACCTGCGCCGGTGCCCACGCACGCCGCGCCCGAACCCGCCCCTGCTCCAGCTGCCCCGCCGGCGCCACCTACTCCGCCAGCACCACCTGCCCCACCAGCGCCTCGGTACGCTCCCCCCGCGACCCCGCCACCGCCGGCTCCCCGCTATGCGCCCCCAACCGCCCCGCAGCCTCCCACTGCCCCGCGTCCTGCCGAACCAGCCCACGCGACCCGCTACGTCCCGGAGAGAGAACCCGCCTTCCTGCAAGACGAGCCCGTGGCCACCGTCCCCGTGCCGCGTTCGCCTCTGTCGGGAACCACCGAGAAGATCTCCCGGCTGCGTTCGATCATCGCCCGGCGTATGGTCGAGTCTCTCCAGGTTTCCGCCCAACTGACGGCGACCGTCGAAGTGGACCTCACCCTGATCTCACGGCTGCGTTCCCAAGTCAGGGCTGAATTCAAGGCCCGCGAGGGAGTCTCGCTGACGTACTTGCCCTTCATCGCCAAAGCTGCCATCGAGGCCCTCAAGGAGTACCCGAAGCTCAATGCGACCATCGACCTGGACGCCGGAGAAATCAGCTATCCCGATGGCGAGCACCTCGGCATCGCGGTCGACACCCAGCGCGGTTTGCTCGTACCGGTGATCAAGGGAGCCGGAGACCTGTCACTGACTGGCCTGGCGAAAAAGATCGCTGACTTGGCCGTACGTACCCGCAACAACCAGCTCACCCCCGACGAGTTGATCGGCGGCACGTTCACAATCACCAACTACGGTTCAGCTGGAACCCTGTTCGACACCCCGGTCATCAACCAGCCACAGGTGGGCATTCTCGGCACAGGCACCATCTCGCGGCGCCCGACCGCCGTCACCGATGCCCGCCTGGGTGAGATCGTCGCCATCCGCGACATCATGTTCATGTCCTTGTCGTACGACCACCGCCTGGTCGACGGTGCCGACGCCGCCCGCTTCCTGAGCAAGGTGAAGGCCCGCCTGGAGGCCGGCGACTTCGCCACCGAGTTCTGACCTCAGACGATTATGGCCAGCGAACGGGCAAAACAACTTGCCGCCGAGCAAAAGGCGGCATTGGCGGCAGAGAAGCAGCGCAAGAAGAAGTCCAACGACCCCAAAGACTGGGGTCGCGGCCGGCAGTTCTGGGAGGCGTTCCGGGTCACCCGCCAGTACGACAAGCCACTTGTCCCTCTCATGATCGGCGCGTTCCTCATCGCCGTGGCGGTGTTCGTCGTCCTGTCCCTCTTCCTCAGTCCGTGGTGGATGTACCCAATCTTGGGTGTCCTGTTCGGCCTGGTCGCCGCGATGTACATCCTGTCCTGGCGCGCAAAAATAGCCATGTTTAAGCGCTATGCCGGTCAGCCCGGCTCAGCCGAGGTCGGCCTGAACCTTCTCCCCAAGACCTGGATCAAAAACCCCGCGATTGCAGTCGACCGTTATCAAAATGTCATTCACCGGGTGGTCGGCCCAGCCGGCATAGTCCTCATCGGCGAGGGCCAAGCCGGAAAAGTACGCGAGATGCTGGCCACAGAAGCGAAACGCCACGAAGCTATTAAGTACAATGTGGCAGTCACATCCATCCTCATGGGCGACGCCGCCAACCAAGTCCCCTTGAACCGCCTAGACAAGCACATCAAGAAACTGCCCAAAACCATCAAGGGTAGCCAAGTCGCCGAGATCATGGCCCGCCTGAAGGCCTTGGATGGCTCCCGCCCCCGAATGCCCATCCCCAAAGGCCCAATGCCTTCCATGAAAGGCGCTCGGTCTGCCCTGAGAGGCCGCTAAGCGACCCGCTCAGGACTATCATCCCTCCGAATGGTCATCCCTGTGGATTATTCGGAGTGTTCCAATCATTGTTTTGCCCAGGTTGCTGTGGGGGCTGTTGTTGATATTGCCCCGGCTGCTGTGGTTGCTGCGGGGGCTGCCACGACTGCTGCGGCTGCTGTGGCGGCTGCCACGACTGCTCCGGCTGCTGCGGGGGCTGCCAGGACTGTGGCTGTTGCCCCGACTGCTGCGGCTGCTGGTTCGCACCACTGAAACCTTGCTTTTGGGCGAAATCGTCTAACTTTGCACCCGCTTTGGTCGCCATCGGTCCGATGATGGGCAACTCGACCTGTTTCCATTGCCACGCCATGATCAACACGTACAAGATGAGCACTGTGATAATTATATAGACGATGGAGGCGACAACGCCGATGATCGCCCACGCGCCCAAACTCGTGTAATAACCATAGACAGTTCGCGGCACCGTCACCCAATAGATGATGTTGAACACGATGGTGAGCGCCGCCCGCAGAATTCCGATGCCAAGTGCCTGCACGGCGTGGAATTTCACGAACCCGCTGCTTTTCTCCAAGAAGAAAAACACCAGCGGGACGACCCACGCGATCCAGCCCAAGTACGGTATCCACGACACGACCGCCGTGGCGATATAGACGATCAGTACGGCGAGGTTGGCATCCATGCCAAGAGAAGATTTGTGCGGTTGCACTACTGTTGTGCGCATTGCTATGTTCCTCCAAAGAGTTCTCTGCCCGAAAGGATCCCCGCAACCGAGGGGACGACAGTATCATAGTGTACGTGAATACTGCCGTCTTCGGATGATCCCCGCGATTGCGTGAACGACGACACAGAGGTCAATCTGGCGTACCTATTGTTCGGACAATCGTCGACAAGAGCAGGAACAACGCTTCGACTCAAAAGTTGGCGTGGCCTTCCGCACGTTCTGCCACAAGACTCCGACATTTATTATCAATCACAGTAAAATCCGGAACATCTGTTCGATCTTGTTCTGAAAACGTGGCTGTGCCATCAGACATTCGACCGTAACCCGCATGACATACTTGAAACATTAGGAGGTTCCAGTCATGTCATTCCCCATTGATCTCACGTCAGTTCTAAGTGGAGCGTCTGCGAGCCAACTGCGCCGTTGGAGATCAACGAACCTTCTCATTCCCGAAGTGAATCCGGCGAGACCGCCCCTCTACTCGTTCCGTGATGTTGTTGCGCTACGGACTCTGGTTCGTCTGAGAGCCGACACGTCACTTCAGAAAATCCGCTCCGCGATCAAGCGCCTGCCGGATTACGACCTCACTGATCACGTGTCTACTTACCTGTTCGCAGTACGCGGGAAGTCCATCGTCGTGGAAACGGATTCCGGATGGTTGGACCTCATCAACAACCCTGGACAATATGAGCTGTACAACCTGGCCAGAATCTACGAGCCTTTCATGACAAAGACTGGCGTACAAGTCGTGGACTTCCGAAACCCACGACCGAACCTAGAAGTCAACGCCAACCGGGTGGGCGGATGGCCCGTCCTGAAAAACACCAGAATCGGGTACGACGTCGTTGCAGCCATCGTGGACAACCACACCATATTCCCTCGTGACATCGAACGGTTCTATCCGGGTGCCACCGAAGCAGCAACCCTTGATGCCTTGAGCTTTGACGAAGAGGTTCGTTCGAAAGTCAGAAAAGTCGCTTAAAGTGAAATTCCTTCTTGACGAAAACGTCACGGTGGCCGCACTGGAACCACTACGTGTCATCTTCGTCAATCACGAGTTCTCGACGACCAACGAACGGAAATGGTCAGGGTTGAACCCGGATGCACCGATTCATGGCTACTACGCGACCCTGTGCCGGCACGCTGGCTCGTCGGGCGTCGCTCAACAGACGTCCAGTCTGCCCTCACGCCACCCGCCGACCCATCGCACCCCCACAGCGTCGCTCGCGACGCCCGTAATCGGTGCATCCGGGTTGAAGGATCTTCCACTGTTCGACAAGATGAGCAACAATGACTTCAACGGCCTCATCACTCGGGATGCCGGACAACTAACAAATCCTCACGAACGACAGAAGCTGAGATCATGCGGGCTCCACTGGATCGGGTTGACGACTCCCACATTCAGAGGAACAATGGGAATTGCACTGGAAACAGCGAGCCTTCTTGCTGGTCTCCCCTTTGTCCTGAACGATCTCGACATGTGTTTGGCTCCCGCGGCATTCCACATCCGTGCCGTCCCCCATCAACGCAATCAACGGGTGAAGATGCACATCCTATGAAACCGCTCAGTGTGACGGCAACGGAGGAGTCACCGAGCACCAACCACTATTGCCACGTTGGCATGTCCCAGGTGGTCATCGGTATCGGGTGAGTCATGAGACGTTGTTTACGCTCTTGCTTTCGTCGGCTGACCAACAAGGTGATGCCCTGGTAGAGGTAGACAGCGCCCACGATGGCTGGCGGCGCTGTCAGGCCGAACGTCACGCCGAATCCTCCCAGGGCGACGATGGGCGCGACGATGAAACCAACCGGCAAAAACAGGCCAAACAGTCCCACAACGCCGACGATGCCCAACAGGACGAAGAACACCACCACAGCGACAACGATGATGACGGCGCCGAACCAGATCAGCAGTACGGGACCTCGATGATGAACAACACCATTATTGTCAGGCTTATCAGGAACTCCCCTGAGCCCCAACATGAGCAAGACCATTCCGACAAGGTTGACGGCGTACGCGATCAGAAACAACCACGTTGGCATGACGTCACCCATGCGCCCTTCCAGCGAAAACACAACCGGAAGCGGCACCGCCCATAAGACTGAGCCAGCACAAATCAACCCAACAGATGCTCGTGTCATCGCAATCCTCTGCGTGAAATCGCTCTTCACTTCACCAGCCACGTTGTTTCCATTCACCAAGGTGGGGGCGTTCGGTGCCGAGGGTGGTCGGGTTGCCGTGGCCGGGCCACACGATTGTGTCGTCGGGGTAGACGTCGAACAAGCGGGATACGACATCCGCGTACAGGCTGGCGAACCGGGCGGGGTCCTGATTCGTGTTCCCGACACCACCAGGAAACAGGGAGTCACCAGAGAAAAGATGGACCGGACAGCCCTCTTCGCAGTACGCCAATGCGATCGATCCAGGGGTGTGACCTCGCAATCCGATCACCGTCAGGCTCAATCCGGGAATCCCCAGGCTGCCTGAGTCGTCGAGCACCAGATCGGTCGCGACCCCGGTGAAGGATTCGATCTGGGCCACATCCTCGCGCCCGGCAGCTGTACGCGCTCCAGTTCTCACGACCATGTCAGCCAACGCGGACGTGTGGTCGGCATGGGAGTGGGTGGTGATAATCAGTTCAACAGTACGAGCCTGGCGATCCGATCCAACCACGGAGTTCTCCCGTACTGTCTCCTCAGCGGCCTGTCTGATCAGCCGGTCGATCGTATCGGGCTCATCGGCCGCGTCGATCAGAATCCCGCCACCCGTCTCCTTCACCGTCAAGAGATATACGTTATTGTTCATTGGTCCAACTGCCACAGTCCGGACCATCACTCGGGGCGTGTCAACAATGATGCTCATACTGCTCAGCCTAACCAATTCATGCCAGCTCGCGAGGCCGACCGATACGGGGGCTGTCTGCAACCGATGGTCGTGTCGGACTCATGCCCGCGCCCGAGGCCCGCGTCCCCAATGACCTTACCTCCGAAGTGCGGATGAACCAATAGCCAGCGTCGAGAGCGCCACTGTGGATGTGCCATCGGTCGGCGGGTGGCGTGAGGGGCTGACTGGACTGCTGTTGAGCGACCACCACCGAGCCAGGGTGCCTGCACAGCGTCGCGCAACAGCCATGGATCGGTGCATCCGGGCTAAACCCGAATGAACCGATCGCTTGCGTCGCGAGCGACACTGTGGGGGTGCGATGGGTCGGCGGGTGGCGTGAAGGCAGACTGGACGTCTGTTGAGCGACGCCCGACGAGCCAGCGTGCCTCCACAGGGTCGCGCAGCAGCAATGGATCGGTGCATCCGGGTTAAACTGGACCCAGCACGCTGAGTGCTTTCTGAGAGAAATCCGACAAGAATGGACTCATGAACCCCACATTGCTCTTCATCGAGGACGACCAGGCCATTGCCGACATGGTGGTCGAGGTCCTCCAGGAGTTTTACGACGTGGATCATGCGGCCACGGGGGAGGAGGGCCTCGACCGGGCCCTGCACGCCCATTATGATGTCATGGTGATAGACCGCCGCCTCCCGGGCATGGACGGGGTCGCCGTGATCCAAGCAGTACGGCGAGCTGGTATCACAACCCCCGTTTTAATGCTGACTGCACTGGGGTCGGTCGGCGACCGGGTCTCAGGCCTCGACGGTGGCGCCAACGACTACCTGACCAAGCCCTTTGATTTCGATGAATTATTGGCCCGACTTCGGGCGATGCGCCGTGGTTTCGCTGCTGAAACCGGTAAGACCTACATCGGTGATTGGTTGTTTGTCCCCGAAACCCAAAGCCTGTACGACCCCTTTGGCGACCGCATCAGCCTCACCAGCACGGAGTCCGGCCTGCTGGCCCTCCTCGCCGAATCCCCCGAACACATCTTCTCCCGCGCCGAAATCCTCTCCACGATCTTCTCTGCCGACGACACCCCCGGCACAGTCGACACCTACGTCCACTACATCCGCCGCAAGACCGAGCACAACCTCATCGAAACAGTACGAGCCCAGGGCTACCGCCTCGGAGATGGTTCATGAGCACCACCGACGTGGGAGTACAACCAACCCCCCCACGAACCCCGAATCCACCACTGGTCCTCGCACAACCCGCAAGCCGAGAACCCGTCACCTCATCAGACGAGTCCCCCGTCCACGCGCCGGCGGATCATCGGGAGGATGACCCGCTAACCCCGCCGACAACGAAGACCGACTCGCCAACTGGTGACGCGGCATCCGAATCCACACCCACCCCACCATCCACACCCACCCCACCATCCACACCCACAACTACCGCCACACAATCATCGACTCCCACACCCCCGACGCCCTCCTCATCCTCGTTCCCACCCCCTCCCCCCGGCTCGGTCCCCGTACCCGTGTTCACAACCATCGGTGCCCGGCCCACCGCCGCAGGCTCCACGCGCCCCTCCCCCCGTACTCCCCGCCGCACCCCGGCCCCAACCACCGCGCAGACCCTCACCCACCCCACTGACAAACCCCGCATCACCCGCCGTCAGGCCCGTAACCGGGCCCAGGCCGCCACCGACGACGAAAAAGTACGCCACGCCGCAGTCTCCGTGGGAGTCGCCGTCGCCGCCGCCTCTGGATCCGTGGTCTTCATCGGCTGTCTGGTCCTCATCATCATCGCGATGGTCAACGCCGTCCAAGTCCCCCCGGGATACCAAATCGCCACCGAGAACGGCCATTTCACAGTACGTCCCCCCCGCCGGGGATGGCTGGACGCCTCTCAGGTGATCTGGACGCTGGTGATCCTGGCCATCGTCAGCCCGATCCTCACCTCGCTGGTGGCCTGGTTCATGGCCAGGCGCGCCGCCAAGCCGCTGGCCGAAGCCCTAGAGCTTCAACGTCACTTCGTGGCCGACGCCAGCCACGAGCTGCGTACCCCCCTGACAGCCCTCTCATCCCGGGTCCAGATCCTGCAACGACGCCTGGACAGCGACAAACCGATTGACGACGTGGTCCAACAACTCCACAATGACACAGCCAACATGGCCCGTGTCCTCGACGACATGCTCCTCACTGTCGAGGGGACCCCCGTCCAGAAAGGGACAAGAACTTCTGTGGTGGCCTGCCTGCGTGCGGCCGTCACGTCACTGAATGCGGTCGCCGAACAGGCACAGATCGAGATCAGTCTCCAAGCACCCTCCGAGATCCTGGCTTCTGTCCCAGAAACCTCTTTGACAAGGGCGATCGTGGCAATTGTAGATAATGCCATTCAACATTCACCCTCGGGGAGCACGGTGGAGGTCTCGGTCCAGGCCGTCGACGAAACCGCTGTCGTCCGCGTGACGGATCACGGCGACGGCATCGCCGGCATGGATCCAGAGCGCGTCTTCGAACGCTTCTCCCATGGGTCTGAATCCGGACGCAAACGAAGTTTCGGCTTGGGGTTGGCGCTGGCCTCGGAAGTGGCCCACCGCTTCGGCGGCGAAATCCGTCTGGAGTCCACGTCCAGCCACGGCACGACCTTTGCC
>WREX01000071.1 GCA_009779115.1 Propionibacteriaceae bacterium | reverse complement strand
TGCCAAGCAGTACGGTGTCAGCCTCGACGACCTCTACGTTGTCTCGATCGTGCCCTGCATGGCCAAGAAGTACGAAGCCGCCCGCCCCGAGTTCGCACCGGACGGCATCCGGGATGTCGACGCAGTCATCACTACCCAGGAGTTCATGGAGATGCTGTCCCGGGTGCGGATCGACCCTGCCACCGTTGAACCGTCCACCTTCGACGAGCCCTACGCCCGGGTGACCGGCGCCGGAATCCTGTTCGGCGCTTCCGGTGGTGTGGCGGAGGCGGCACTGCGCATGGCCGTCGAGAAACTGACCGGAGAATCTGTCGCCGACCAGATCGAGTACGTCGATGTCGCCGGTTTCGAAGGGATCAAGGAAGCGAGTGTCAGTGCAGGCGGTCGTACTGTCAGGGTCGGAGTCGTGTCCGGCCTCGGTGCGGCAGAACCCCTTGTCAAGCGGGTCATCGCCGGTGAGAACGTCGGCTACGACCTGATCGAGATCATGGCTTGCCCCGGCGGATGCATCTCGGGCGCCGGCAATCCGGCCCCCGAACGGGCAGACGAGTTGCGCGCGCGCCAGAAGGTGCTGATCAGTATCGACAAGACGTCCAAGTACCGCCGGTCCCAGGACAACCCCGACATCCAGCGTTTGTACGATGAGTTCTACGACGAACCGAATTCCGACATCGCCCATCGGTTGCTGCACACCTCGTACGCTCCTTTTTCGCAGCAGCGACCTGTGTTCGACGACCTCCTGATGTCGACTGACGAGTTCTCAGGGCTGGCGGGAGCAGGGTCGAGCCCCAATCATTCCTCGCGTCAGTGATGTGGTACTGACATGACTCATCACGAGCAGAGGGCTGAACCTCCAACTCCCAGGAGGCAGATCCGGTCGTCGGTGTCATGGGATGTTCCAGTGGGGACTCATTCTTCGCGACATCGGGATCCGCGTCATGCGTCGAACGGTCAGGTCAGGTCTGCCTCAACAATGCGGGGTGTTCGACCACGTGTATTGTTGAGTCTTTCCATTCTGACATGCCTGTTTGTTCTCGTATTGTCGAATTGTTCTCTGCCCACGATGCAGCCATCGGCACCCCCTTCTGGTGCGACGACCGCCATCCGGGTGGCGTCGCTCAAAGGGCCCACCACGATGGGACTGGTCTCGATGATTTCCGATCCGGGCACATATTTGGGGAATTCGGTCTCAGCCAGTTTCGATATGGAAGGAACCGCCGACGCAATCACACCGAAGCTCGTCTCGGGCGGAATCGATGTCGCGTTCATCCCGGGCAACCTGGCTGCCGTCCTGTATTCCAAGGATCCTGACATGATCCAGGTGGCCGCCATCACGACTCTCAATGTGTTGTACGTTGTGACCAAGGGTGTGGACATCGAATCCGTCGACGATCTCGCCGGACAGACAGTGTATTCGACGGGGTTGGGGACGACTCCCCAGGCCGTCCTGGACACGGTTCTCGCCGCTCACAACCTGACAACAAAGGTCAACGTCCGATATCTGTCGGAGGCATCCGAAGTTGCGACGCGTCTGGCCTCGTCGACCCAGGCCATCGCCGTTCTCCCGGAACCATTCGTGACTGCGGCGATCGCCAAGGACCCTTCTATCACAGTGGCCATCGATCTGGGCGTTCAATTCCAGGCGGCAACCGGGTCACCTGTGGTGACCGGAGTCGCAGTCGTGCGCCAACAGTACGCTGACGAGCACTCTGCCGCGGTCCAAACTTTCCTCGCTGGTCTTGCCCGTTCGGCTTCGCACACCGTGTCTTCGCCGGACGACGCCGGTGTCCTGATTGCCGATCAGGGCATCACCCCGACTCCCCAGATCGCGACCGCAGCCATACCCCGCTGCAGCATCACCACGATCACAGGGTACTCAGCCCAGGTGGCCTTAGATGGCTATCTTGCCTCCCTGTATCGGGCTAATCCCGCCTTGGTCGGGGGCTCGCTGCCCGACGCCGAGTTCTATTGGTCCTAACCAGCACGCTCCTAGTGCGTGTGGTCAATGACGGCCAATGTTTGGGGAATATTGAGAGTGCAAATCCATCATCTACTATTTGATTAACTCAGTCTTTCACTCATGAAAGATGCGAGTTTTCCCTTGACAGAGGCTTTTTGGCTGACGTCTCAGCTCTGTCGCATGATTCACGTGAGAGCCAACTCCGTGCCTGTTCTTTGAGTTCGATTCTGTGGCTTCCAGTCCAAGAAGCTATCGTCTTGGAATCCGTACTTCTGACGGAAATATCCCATTCTAGGACCATTAGTTCGACACAATTCTCGACAACCAATATGCGCTCAACGTCACACGAGGCTTCCCAAAATATCGATAAATAGTTTTAAAGTTCTATCGTTGGATCGATAATATCGAGAATTCGATCCAGGTCTTCTTCACCGGCGAATTCGATGACGACCTTCCCATGCCGGGAACCCATATTGACTGAGACTCTGGTGTCGAACTTATGTGAAAGGGCGGCAGCCAGTGTCGTCGCCCGGGGGTTCTCCACCTTGGGCCGTGGCGATCGATTCGCTGGTGTGGTGGTCGTGTCTGACGAAAGAGTGACTGCCTCTTCGGTCGCCCGGACGGACATTCCTTCTGTGATGATCCTGGTGGCCAGCTTTTCCATCGACTGAGCATCGTTGAGACTGAGCAGCGCACGGGCGTGTCCTGCACTGAGGACTCCAGCGGCGACTCGTTTTTGTACGGCAGGCGGGAGCTTCAGCAGACGGATCGTGTTAGAGATTTGTGGTCTGGACTTCTTCAGCTTGAGAGCCAGCTCTTCCTGAGTGCAGCCGAAATCCGAGAGCAACTGCTGATAGGCTGCCGCTTCTTCCAGAGGATTCAGTTGTACGCGCTGGATGTTCTCCAAAAGGGCGTCCCGGAGCAGAGCTTCTTCTTCAGTGGGCCGGATGATGGCGGGGATGCGCGTCAGGCCAGCTTCCTTGCTGGCCCGCAGACGTCGCTCACCCATGACCAGTTCATAGGAATCGGACGACAGCGGTCGTACGACAATGGGTTGCAGCAAACCGACTTCGCGGATCGATTCCGCCAACTCACTCAAGGCCTCGGGCTCGAAGACAGTTCGAGGTTGCTGGGGGTTCGCTCTGATTGAACTGACCGGAATCTCCGCATAGTGCGAGCCACTCGGAATCTCTTCGCTGGGTTCGTCGTCAGGTTCTCGCTTCACTGTGGTTTGCTGAAAGAGTTCCCCCAACCCTCGTCCGAGTCCCGTTTGTCTGTGTGTCGCCATCTCCACTCTCCTCATCCGGCTCGTCCGGCTAATTCGCCGGCCGCTTCAATATATGCTTGTCCACCCGCGGATGCCCGGTGGTAAGTGATCACAGTCTGCCCGTAACTCGGCGCCTCCGACACCCGCACCGATCGGGGAATCACAGTCTTCAAGGTCTCGTCAGGGAAGTGGTTCCGTACTTCATCAGCCACTTGCGAGGACAGTCGAGTACGCCCGTCGAACATCGTCAGCACCACAGTCGACAAGACGAGATCGTCATTGAGATTTCCTTTGACGAGGTCAATCGTCCGCAGGAGCTGGCTGACTCCTTCCAGGGCGTAATACTCGCACTGTATGGGGATCAGGATCTCTTTAGCTGCCACCAGAGCATTGAGAGTGAGCAACCCGAGTGATGGGGGACAGTCAAAAATGACGTAGTCCATCTGGTGGCCTTGAAGATACCCAGCCAAGGAGTCCGCCAACCGCCGTTCCCGCCCATGGACACTCACCAGCTCCAACTCCGCCGCAGCCAAGTCAATCGTCGCCGGCAACACCCACAGCCCCGGCGCCTCTTGACTCTTCACAACATGCCAATCCATCGAGTCGCCATCAAGCAGTACTTCGTACGTTCCCCGGATCCCCTGCCGGTGGTCCACCCCCAGGGCAGTCGATGCATTCCCTTGAGGATCCATATCGATGAGCAAGACCTCTAATCCACCAAACCCAAGTGCAGCAGCCAGATTCACCGCAGTGGTCGTCTTCCCAACCCCGCCTTTCTGGTTTGCGATCACGATGATTCGAGTTTCCCGAGGTTTCGGCAGTGTTTCATGTGAAACATTCCCCACCGCCCTTTCGACGTCTCCCACCTCAATTGGAGGCGTCTCAGGACCATCGAACAACTCACTTCGAGGTGTTGGAGCTTTAGACATCGCGTTCGTGCCTCACTCTCATGGGCTCCGCCATCGTATTGATATGCACCTTGACATCCTACATACCTATTCGGACACACTCACTTACTCTCATTCTGGAATGCAGCACAACGATAACCACAGCCTTCGACCAACCAGGGCAACCCACCTTTGTTCGATCCAGAAAGATACTGTTCCGAATCGATTGGTATAGGACCTCTAGCGTGATTTCATCTATTTCTCTTTTTACCTATTTATCTCTTTATCGTCTCCATGTGGACCGAGAACTCATCACTAGTCACACATGCACCCGTTCAGGCCGCAGGTGCCGATCCGTCCTTCTCATGTCTGCCTAGACTAAGAACTCCATAAAAGCTGAATCAATATTCCATGGTCGTTGTAACAGCGTTCTTTATCGAGAACGTGTCCCACCAGTCGTGATTGTTCCCACTTTGCCCGTACTGGACCAAATCATCTTGCCCACAAGACTGGTTCCGCCCGCTTTGCCTCCTGGGCCGAGTGAGATAGGTTACTGACTAGCGGTACAGCGATTTCCAGGGGTATAACCATGAGGGCGGGTGAGAAATCCCTATCGCCTCGCAAGGCTATTGTGCGGGGGCTCAATAACACGGACCCGACGGTCCGTGAAGCCGCTATGCGCTCCTGTCTGGAACACCGGGTTTCGGTGCGCATCCTCGAAAGAGGGTTGAGAGACAGGTACGAAGATGTCCGTCATGCGACAATGTTCGCTTGCATCGGGCGGGCCATTCCTGTCCGGGTTATCAGCCGCGGGCTCGACGACACAGCCTGGCGAGTACGGCAGACCGCCATGGACTCTTGTGTGGGGCGGGCCATGCCATTGCTCCTGCTCCAGCGCGGGCTCGACGACTCCAACTTCGACGTCCAGGAAGCGGCGATGGATGCCTGCATCGGCAAGCACATCCCGCGGGCCGTCATCAACGAGTGGCTCCAGCACCCCAATTGGCGGGTACGCAGGGCGGCCATCAGTTCCTTCATCGGGCGCCATCCTTCGTACGACCTCCTCCAACAGGGGATGAACGACCCGGAATCCATGGTCCGCGAAGCGGCGAAGACGGCCCTGGACCTGGAGGACGTCCCGTCCGATCTCCTCCAACGCCCGCCTGTCGGCAGGCATTCGGACCTGGAGGACGTCGACGACACCGAGGTGACCCTCGACATGATCCATCGGATGTTGTACTCGACCGATCCTGGAGCACGCCTGAAGGGCATGACCGCCTGCCACGAGCGCGATGTGCCCGAAACCCTCTTGCTGCAAGGCCTGTCGGACTCCCAATGGGATGTGCGTCTGGCCGCCATCACCGCCTGTGATCGCGACGAGCTTCCGTACGACCTGATCCGGCGAGGGCTCAAAGACTCGTATCACAGCATCAAACTCGTGGCCATGAGCATTGCCCTGAGCCGACCCATCCCGCCTGCCGTCCTCAACCGCTGGCTCCGGGACCCGCAACGCGACGTCCGCCGGGCCGCCATCAACTCTTTGGTGGGGGAGTTGGTCTGCCGCGTCAGCTAGGAGCGTGCTGAAATACCATGTCCCGGCTGCGGCGCACCGGACGAGCGACATTCGGACCCCACATCTTGCTATGTACGTCCAGTACGTGTACAAGATGCGGGGTGCGAATCTTCACCCGCCCAGCACGTCCTCGTTGGCAACAGCGTATTTCAGCACGCTCCTAGTGAGCATGAAAGAACCGGGGGCGAGGACACCATTGGTCGTCACCCCCGGTTTTTCATCGTGGCAAGGAGATTGAGGCACCCACCACGACTGACTAGTTGTTCACTTGAAGATCAACTCCGTACCCTTCACAAGCACCGTCACTGAGGTCCGTACAGCTTCCAGCACACTCGTACTGGCTGCCGCCGCCCTCGGCACGACCGATCCACCGGTGTGGATGATGATCGCCTCATAGGGCACAACAACAGTCAACGACTGGGGCTCAACCTCGGTCGACTTCGCCACGGACAGGGCGGGCACCTCATCGATGGTGGTGGTGAAGCCATCCACGACTGGGGTGGTCACCGCCGGGTAGCCCGCCGAATCGGTGGTGTACGTCTCCGCGGTGGTCACCAGGTTCTTGGTCACCGTCCACGTGATCGGCTGTACGACGGCCTGCGGAGTCGAATTCCCAGCGCCCACGTACTCGATCGTGCGGGTCGTTTCCATCGTCGTCACCTGGTATCCCTGCTTCAGATGCACGGTGATCGTCTGATCGGTGTCGTCGGCGTAATCGTACGCATCCACGTTGTCCAGGGACACGTAGACGTACTCACTGGGCACACCCTTTTTAGCCGCGTCCTCCACGTATCCGACCTTGGAGCCACTCGGCCCAGTCAGCTTCGTTGGAGTCCCAGTCACAGGCGTGACCGTCGCGCCGCCGGCGTCGTCGTCGACGAACACCACGTTGACGATCTGTGTCGTCGGGGCGTACGTCACTGTCACTGTCATGGACACCGGCTTGTCAGGAGTCGGGGAGTCCATCTTCACCTGCGGTACCAGCATCAGATCGGCCTTGAAACCGGCCACATCCGGGGTCTCGACACTGGGGTACATCGGGTCGGTCGACGTGTAGACAATGTCGCCGGTCACCTTGTCGGTGGTCGCGGTCCAGGCCATCGGCTGAACGACCGACTTCGGGGTGAACGTCCCCGCACCCACGTACTCAACCGTCCGCGTCACCGGAAGCTCTCCCGTCGAATACCCGTGGACCAGATGAACGGTGATCGTCTGATCAGCCGCATCCACGAAGTCGAAGGTATCGACATTGTTCACTGACTTGTACTCGTACGCTGCGGGAACCCCGGCCTTGGCGTCCTGCTCGGTGTAGCCCACAGCGCTCCCGCTCGGCCCGGTCAGACGAATGATCGTCCCGGCCACCGGTGTCACGGGCGCCTGATTGAGGTCGTCGTCCACGTAGACCACGTTGACCGTCTGAGTCGTCGGCGTATAGGTGATAGTCACCGTCTCCGACTTCGGCTCGTCAGATGACGGAGTCACGGGCGTCTTGGCCGGAACCTGCGCCGCATCGGCCTGATATCCGTCCAGCGCTGGTGTGGCCACCGCCGGATATCCCTGGTCAGTCGTGGTGTAGACCATCACCCCGGTCACGAGGTTGGTCGTCTCCGTCCACGTCATCGGCTGGACAACATCGGCCGGTGTGACCGATCCCGCCCCCACATAGTGGATCGTCCGTGCCACGGCCAACGAGTTGGTGTCATAGCCGTGAACCAGGTGGACGGTGATCGTCTGATCGACCGCGTCCACGAAATCATAAGCGTCGACGTTGTCCAGCGAGGAATACACATAGGCGGCTGGAACACCGGCTTTGGCATCGGACACTTGGTACGACACCGCCGACCCGCTCAACCCGGTCAACTGCGTCACCGCTCCAGCCACCGGAGTGACCAGGGCGCCGTTGGAATCATCGTCGACGTACACCACCTTGACCGTCTGCATCGTCGGGGAGTACGTCACGTACACATCAGTCGACACCGGCTTCACACTGGTCGGCGAGGTCACCGGCACGGCGGGAACCAGGGCGACATCCGCCTGATACCCATCCACCCGCGGCGAATCCACGCCTGCATATCCCGTACTCGATGTGGAATACACCACATTCCCTGTCACCAGGTTCGTTGTCGACGTCCACACCATCGGCTGGACGACATCGGCGGGAGTCGAAGAGCCCGCGCCCTCATAGTGAACAGTACGGCTGACCCGCACCTGCCCATCAGCGTAATCCTGAACCAAATGAACAGTGATCGTCTGATCGACCGCATCCTCGAAATCAAAGGTCGTCACGTTGTCTACCGACTTGTAGACGTACCCGCTGGGAACACCCGCCTGAGCCTGAGCTTCGGTATAACCGACCGAACTGCCGCTGGGCCCAGTCAGCGTCGTCACCGCGCCAGCCGCCGGAGTCACGTCGGCGCCGTTGGAATCATCGTCGACATACGTCACCTTGACCGTCTGCGTCGTCGGAGAGTACGTGACCGTCACCGTGGACGACTCAGGCTTTACGGACGTCGGCGAGGTCACCGACACGGCGGGAACCTGGGCCACATCCGCCTGATACCCATCCACCCGCGGCGAATCCACAGCTGCATATCCCGTACTCGATGTGGAATACACCACATTCCCTGTCACCAGGTTCGTTGTCGACGACCACACCATCGGCTGGACCACATCAGCGGGAGTCGAAGAGCCCGCGCCCTCATAGTGAACAGTACGGCTGACCCGCACCTGCCCATCGGCATGGTCTTGGATCAGGTGGACGGTGATCGTCTGATCGACCGCATCCTGGAAATCAAAGGTCGTCACATTGTCCACCGACTTGTAGACGTACCCGCTGGGAACACCCGCCTGAGCCTGAGCTTCGGTAAACCCGACCGAACTGCCACTAGGACCAGTCAACGTCGTCACAGTCCCTGCCACCGGAGTCACCTCGGCGCCGTTCGAGTCATCATCCACGTACACCACCTTGACCGTCTGCGTCGTCGGAGAGTACGTGACCGTCACCGTGGACGACTCAGGCTTCGTCTGGGTGGGGGAGGTCACAGGCAAGGCTGGCACCTGGGCGACGTCGGGCTGGTACCCGTCGATCCCAGGGGTGGTCACGCCCGGATACTGGGTGCTGGTCGTGGTGTAGACCACGGTGTTGGTCGCATGGTCGGTCGTCGCCGTCCACGTGATCGGCTGAACGGTGTCTGCCGGAGTGGAAGCGCCGGCCCCGACGTAATGGATCGTGCGCGCCACGGTCAGGTTGGCCGTGCCCATGTCATGGGCCAGATGGACCGTGATGGTCTGGTCGACCGCGTCCACAAAGTCGTACGAGGCGACGTTGTCCATCCCGACGAAGACATACCCCGCGGGAATGCCCGCCCGGGCCGTGTCTTCGGTGAACCCGATGGCGCTGCCACTGGGACCGGTCAGCCGGGTGGTTGTCCCAGGGGCCGGCTGAACGACCGCCCCCGAGAGATCATTGTCGACGTAGACGATATTGGCAACCTGTGTGGTCGGTTTGTACGTCACAGTCACTGCGGTCGGCTGGGGCCGGGTGGAACTGGGCGAAGTCACCGCCACAGCCGGAACCTGGGTCACATCGGCTTGATATCCGTCGATGGCGGGAGTGTCCACTGAGGCATATCCCGTACTGGCCGTCTCATAGACGATGTCTCCCGTAACGAGGTTCGTTGTCGATGACCATAGAACCGACTGGACCACGTCGGCGGGGGTGGACGACCCAGCGCCCTGATAATGGATGGTACGCGTCACTGTGAAGTCGCCGACCACATGCTCCTGCACTAAATAAACGGTAATTGTCTGATCCACCGCGTCGGCGAAGTCGTAGGTCTCCACGTTGTCCAGCGAATCGTAGCTGTAGCCCGACGGAACACCCGCGCGCGCCATCGCCTCGGTGAACCCGACAGGGCTACCGCTGGGACCGGTCAGCTTCGTGACCGTATCCGGCGTGGGCGGCACCGGGACACCGCCGGCGTCGCGGTCGACGTACACCACGTTGACGACCTGCTGAGTCGGTGAATAGTTCACCGTGACCTCGGTCGACACCGGCTTTTCCGAGGTCTGCTCGCGCACCGCCAGGAACGGCACTTCGGTTGGGTCGGCCACGTACCCGTCGATGACAGGACTGGCAACCGCTGGGAAGCCGCTACTGGTCGAGGTGTAATAGATGCCTCCAGTCACCATGTCCGTCGTCACAACCCAGTCCATGGGCTGCACGACAGTCGAGGGTGTCTGGGCCCCGGCACCGGAATAGGTGATGGTCCGTGACACACTGAGTTGAGAAGTCTCATTGTCGTGAACGAGATGGACCACGATCTGCTGGTCGACCGCGTCGTCATCATCGAAGGTGGTCTGATTATCCAAGCTCGCGAACAAATAGTTGGCCGGAACACCAGCGCGGGCCATCTCTTCGGTGAATCCGATCTCAGAGCCCGCGTTGCCGGTGAACGAGGTGTCTGTGCCGGGGGCCGGAGTCACTTCCGCCTGGTTGGCATCGTCGTCCACGTACACCACGTTGGCGACCTGGCAGGACACGTTGACCAGTGACAGCAGAACACTGGAGAAGTTGTTCCAGTTGGCCTGGAAGTAGT